>NZ_JBHXTC010000057.1:0-24809 GCF_042677605.1 Streptomyces sp. NPDC127106
CATCACCAGCGCACGGCACCTACCAACTCACCCACAACACACTCTTGACGACACAACCAACCCCTTAACTACGCGGCATTGGCCCTTGACGGGCCGGCCCGCCCCGGAAGGACAATGGGCTGCCGGGAAACCCCCGGACACTCCCCCGACCCCGAGTACGGGGATCCCGCTCGCCGCGGCCCCGCCCGCTGCTGCCCGCCTTCTGGGAGACCGTCCCGCCACGTGCCTCCGCCCACCGCAGCCCCGACCCGCTCGACCGCCGCCGCTCGGGGGCTGTCTCGTGTCTCGCGCCGGCCGGCTGATCCGGTGTCGCCGTCTGCGTCGACCGCCTTGATCCGGGGCGCCTGGCACCTCCACCTGCCCGACTCCGGTGACTCAGGGCGTCGTTCCGCAGTCCTCCCCAGGCTCGCTCGGCTCCCCCTCACCCCCACCCCCACCAACCGGCCTCCCCCCTCACCCCTCACCCCTCACCCCTCACCCCTCACCCACAGGAGCCCTCATGCACCCCCGCCCCGCCACCCCCGCCGACATTCCCGAGCTCATCCGACTGCGGGCCGTCGCGCTCGCCGCGCTCGGGGTCGAGCCCGGGCCCGCCGATGCCGCCTGGCGGGACGTCGCCCCCGGGTGGTTCCTCGAGCGGATCACCGACCGGTCCGACGTGCACTGCCTCGTCGTCGGCGGAGCACCCGGCGAGCCCCTCGCGGCCACCGGGATGGCCTGGGTCACGTACCACCTGCCCAGGCCCCAGTACACCGACGGGCGCCGCGGCTACCTCGACGGCATCGTCACCGACGACGCCTTCCGCGGGCAGGGCCACGCCCGGCGGATCGTCGACGGGCTCGTCGCATGGCTGAACGGCATCGGGATCCACTACATCCAGCTGCACGCCAGCGCCGCCGGCGAGCCCGTCTACGAGGCGGCCGGCTTCGTGCCCAGCCACTTCGGCAGCATGGACCTCTTCACGCAGCCGGTCGGCTGATCACCGCCTCCGCTCACCGGCGTTCCAGCCGCCCCACCCGTCCCTTCTCCCCCGCCGCCCAGCAGCTGCCGTCGGCGGCGCAGTCGACGGTGTCGAACGAGCCCGGCTCCAGCGCCCGCCAGCTGCGGCCCCCGTCCGTGGTCACGTCCGTGCCGGTCGGCCCCACCGCGAGGGCCGCGGCGCGCGCGTGCGGGAGCCAGGCCGCGCCCGACCGGTAGGCGGGCGGCGGGGTCCCGGACGGGCTCCAGTTGCGGCCGGCGTCGGCCGAGACCGCGGCGGCCTGCGGGGACGCCTGGCCGCTGCGGTAGTCCCCGCCGACGGCGAAGCCTGTCGTCCGGTCGCGGAAGGCCAGGGCGAAGACCCCCTTGGCCGGGTCGCCGGCCGGGATGCCGGACTCAGCGGCCCGCCAGGTGCGGCCGCGGTCCGCCGAGTGCAGGATCCGGGCGACCGGGCCGCCACCCGTGGCCAGCCACACGTCCCGGGACCCGGCACTCACCAGGCACTGCCCGCTCGCGGCGAAGCCGGCCTCGCCCGGCAGGGCGTCCGGCATGCCCGTGTCCGGCAGCACCGCCCAGCTACGCCCGCCGTCGTCCGTCGACAGGATGCGGAACTTGCCGTCCACCGGGTCGCTGACGGCCAGGCCGTGCCGGGAGTCGAAGAAGGTCAGGCAGTCGTAGAAGGCGCGCGGGTCGGTGTTCCGGAAGCTCTCGGTCCATGTCTTGCCGCCGTCCTCGGTGCGCAGCACCCGCGAGGCCTCTCCCTCCCCGATCGAGAGGGCGACCGCGCGGCGCGCGTCGAAGGCCTCGATGTCGCGCAGCTCCAGGCCTTCCGCCGCCGCGGCGGGCGGTGAGACGTCCTGCCAGCTGCGGCCGCCGTCGACGGTGCGCAGCACGGTGCCCTTGGAGCCGGCCACCCAGGCCGTGGTGCGGCTGACCGCGGCCAGTCCGCGGAATCGGGCATCCTTGCCGGTCTGCTTCAGCGCCCAGCCCGCACCGCGAAGCTCCCGTAACTCCCCAGTCCCGGAAGCGTCCTGCACCCCAGGTGCCTCCTGCATCCCAGTAGCTTCTCGCACCCCATGAACGTCCTGAACGTCCTGAACCTCCTTCGTCCCGCCGCTGTCCGCCTGCGCCGGAGCCACCACCGGACCCACCGTCAAAGCCGCCGCGAGCATGCCAACTCCCAGAAGTCTCATGGCGCCGGAAGCTAATGCACCCCGGATTCGCCGTCCAGGGTGCGTCCCCGCCACCGCCTTCACGCGGCCTGCCCGAGGTGTTCGACACGGGGCAGCGGCCCTGGGTGCAGCCCGACGGCGCCGGTCCCGAGCGGGTCGCCGAGGTGATTCGGCGGTGCCCGTCGGGCGTGTTGCAGTACCGGCTGACCGACGGGCCGCCCGAGGAGCCCGACCGACCGACGACGGTCGTACGGGCGCGGGCCGGCCGGCTCGTGATCCGCGGGGAGCTGCGCGTGACGACCGCGGACGGAACCGTCCGCGATGAGACCAGGGCGATGCTTTGCGCTTGTGGAGTGAGCGGGAACCAGCCTTTCTGCGACCTCTCCGGAGCGTGCGGCAAAGGGTGACCGCCCTTCGGGCGCAACCCCCACCTCGATTACTCTGTGCGATCAAACGGATGCGTTCCAGCCAAGCGGTGACACAGCTCACGTCATCTGCCGTGCACGGATTTGCCGATTGCGGCGTCTATCCGGATGCCGGGTTCCACCCACGCCCGGCAGGAATTCCGCCGCAAGGGAGCGAGCCTTGATCACTGTTATCGAGCAGGCTGTGCAGGCACGTCTGGTGGCCACCGCGCCGAAGGTCGAGACCGTACCCGTCACTCTCTGCTACGACCGCGCGGATCCGTTCGCCGTGCGGATGGCCTTCCCCGCCCCCGCCACGCTGGAGGGCGTCGAGGTTTCGTGGACCTTCGGGCGCGAGCTCCTGGAGTCGGGCCTGGACTACCCGACGGGCCATGGCGACGTGCGGGTGCGACCGTACGACGGTGAGCGGACGACGATCGAGTTCCACGCCCCCGAGGGTGTCGCGATCGTGCTGATGTCCACCGCCGAGCTGCACCGGTTCCTGGGGCGGGCGGCGGAGATCGTCCCGCCGGGGCTGGAGCACCTGTACCTGGACATGGACCACAGCCTGGCCGAGCTGATGCGCGGCCCCCACTGAGCCCGGCGCCCCGACCCGGCCCGCCCCACGCCACCCCGCCCCACCCACGCCACCCCGCCCCACCCGTGCCGACCCGACCCCGCCCGTAAATCGTTTGCGGGCGGGGTCGGTCGCGCATAGCTTCGTCGACGACCCATCCCCGTCGAACGGAGCAGGACGTTGCTCTTCTGAGGCCGAGACGCCGACCGACACCCACACCCGGTCACCCAGCCGACCCCGCCGCCGTGCCGCCGTGCCGCCGTGCCGCCGTGCCGCCGTGCCGGCACGCCGTCGTACGGCCGTGCCGCCGCACCGCCCTGCGGGGCCTCGCCACCGGGTCGTCCTCGGCCGTCTCCCCCCGTTGCACGCACCATTCACGCAACCCGGAGGCCTCCATGAGTACGACGTCCCCCGCTTTCATCACCTGCTCCACCCTCTCCTTCGAATGGCCCGACGGCACCGCCGTCTTCGACGGGCTCCAGCTGGCCGTCGGCCCCGGCCGCACCGGCCTGATCGGACGCAACGGCAGTGGGAAGTCCACCCTGCTGAAGCTCATCGCGGGCGAACTGAGCCCTTCCGACGGCCAGTTGTCCGTAGCCGGCAGCCTGGGCTACCTGCCGCAGAACGTCACCCTCGACACCTCCCTCCGCGTCGACGAGGCGCTGGGCATCCGCGCCGCCCGCGCTGCCCTGCACGCCATCGAGGCGGGTGAGGCGAGCGAGGAGAACTTCGCCGCCGTCGGTGACGACTGGGACGTCGAGGAGCGCGCCCTGGCCGCCCTGGAACAGCTCGGTCTCGCCCGGATCGGCCTCGACCGCACGGTCGGCGAACTCTCCGGCGGAGAGGGCGTGTTGCTGCGGCTGGCCGCCCTGCTGCTGGCCCGCCCCGACGTGCTGCTGTTGGACGAGCCGACCAACAACCTGGACCTGCGGGCCCGGCGCCGGCTGTACGCGGCGGTCGAGTCCTGGTCCGGGGTGATGCTGCTGGCCAGCCACGACCGGGAGCTGCTGGAGCGGGTCGACCAGATCGCCGACCTGCACGACGGCGAAGTGCACTGGTACGGCGGGAACTTCTCGGACTACGAGGCTCAGATCGCCGCCGAGCAGGAGGCGGCCGAGCGGCTGGTCCGGACCGCCGAGGCCGATGTGGTGCGGCAGAAGCGGGAGTTGGCCGAGGCGCACCTGAAACTGGCGCGGCGCAGGCAGTACGGGCAGAAGATGTACGACACCAAGCGCGCGTCCAAGATCATCGCGAACGGCAACAAGAGCGCGGCCCAGGAGTCCGCGGGCAAGCACCGCGCCCTGCACACCGAGCGGCTGGCGCAGGCGAAGGAGCGCCTGGACCAGGCGGTGGAGGCCGTCCGGGACGAGGCCGACATCCGGATCGAGCTGCCGGCGACCCAGGTTCCGCCGGGGCGCCGGGTGCTGACCCTGAGCGGGGTGCAGCTGGCCCACGGGGCCGGGGTGCCGGGCGAGTGGGAGGTGCGCGGCCCGGAGCGGATCGCTCTCGTGGGCCGCAACGGCTCCGGCAAGACGACCCTGCTGCGCACGGTCGCCGGGCTGCTCGATCCACTCTCCGGGGAGGTGGTGACACACGTTCCGGTGGGGTTCCTGCCGCAGCGGCTGGACGTGCTCGACGAGAGCCTGTCGGTGGCGGCGAACGTGGCCCGCTTCGCCCCGCACGCCTCGAACAACCTGATCCGGGCGCGGCTCGCGCACTTCCTGTTCCGCGGCGGCCGCGCGGACCGGGCCGCGGGCACGCTGTCGGGCGGGGAGCGGTTCCGGGCGGCGCTGGCCGCGCTGCTGCTGGCGGAGCCGGCTCCGCAGCTGCTGATGCTGGACGAGCCGACGAACAACCTGGACCTGGCGAGCGTACGGCAGCTGGCGGGCGCGCTGGACGCGTACGAGGGCGCGCTGCTGGTCGCCAGCCACGACGTGCCGTTCCTGGAGTCGATCGGGATCACCCGCTGGTTCCTGCTCGACGACACGATCCGGCCGACCACGGCCGAGGAGGTCCGGGAGACGCTCTGGGCCGCCTGACCGGGCGGCCCACCCGTTCCACCCCGTCGACCCACCCCACCGCGCACCGCGCACCTGAGCCGGCCCCGGCTCCCGGCTTCGATGCCGGGGGCCGGGGCCGGCTCCGCTTCGGCCCCGCCGTCGGCGTCAAGGCGATGGCGCGGAGACCACCTGCCGGCGTGACTTTCGCCGCGAACTTGGCCGTACGCACCCTCACCAACTGCATAGATAACCGGACGTAACCGGGCACATGAACGCCTGGGGCTTGGCTGACCCTCACGGTCCGCTTAACCTACGGCGTCGTAGGCTACGGCACCGTAGGTAATTCGCTTTGTCCCCAGGAGCACCCGTGACGATCACCTCTCCCCACCTCGGCAGCTCTCAGGCGTGGACCGACGCCAAGCTGCTGTACGCGCTGGAAGAGGTGGTGGAGAAGGAGCTCAACCGCCACCTGAAGGTCACCAAGGACTGGATGCCCCACGAGTACGTCCCGTGGAGCGACGGCCGGAACTTCCCCGCGTTCTTCGAGGACGGCGAGGCCTGGGACCCGCAGCAGTCCAAGGTCACCGACATCGGCAAGATCGCGCTGGTGGTGAACCTGCTGACCGAGGACAACCTGCCCAGCTACCACCACGAGATCGCCACGCTGTTCGGCCGCAACGGCGCCTGGGGCACCTGGGTGCACCGCTGGACCGCCGAGGAGGGCCGTCACGGCATCGTGATGCGCGACTACCTGCTGGCCTCGCGTGCGGTGGACCCGGACAAGCTGGAGAACTTCCGCATGCAGCACATGTCGGAGGGCTTCGAGTCCGACAACCGGCACTCGATGCTGCACTCGGTGGCGTACGTCGCCTTCCAGGAGCTGGCGACCCGGATCTCGCACCGCAACACCGGACACCAGTCCGGCGACCCGGTATGCGACCGCATGCTGGCCCGTATCGCGCAGGACGAGAACCTGCACATGATCTTCTACCGGAACCTGCTGGGCGCCGCCTTCGAGATCGCCCCGGACCTGACGATGCAGGCTGTGCGCGATGTCGTGGTGAACTTCCGGATGCCCGGGCACGGCATGCCCGGCTTCGAGCGGATGGCCGCCCAGATGGCGATCGGCGGGGTCTACAACCTGCGGATCCACCACGACGACGTGCTGAGCCCGGTCATGCGCTTCCTGAAGATCATGAGCATCGACGGCCTCGGCCCGGAGGGCCAGAAGGCCCAGGAGGAGCTGGGCCTGTTCATGGACGGCCTGGACACGGAGGCGCGCAAGTTCGACGAGCGCCTGGCCGCCCGCGCGGCCCGCCTGGCCGCCCGCAAGGGCTGACCGCCGGTCGTCCCCGTTGGCCCGTTGACCCGTTGATCCCTCGGCCTCGGCCTCGGCCCGCTCGTGCGGGCCGGGGTCAGCGGCGCGAGCGCAGGGCGTGGCGCTCGGCCTCCGAGAGACCGCCCCAGACGCCGAACCGCTCGTCGTTGGCGAGGGCGTACTCCAGGCAGCCGGCCCGCCCCTCGCACGCGGCGCACAGCCGCTTCGCCTCCCGTAGCGAGGAGCCCGGCTCCGGGAAGAAGAACTCCGAGCCGATCTGGGCGCACAGGGCGACCTCGTACCAGGTTGCGGCAGGGGCGGTGGCGTCGGACGTGGTCGTGGTCTTGGTGGTGGCGGTGGTGTTCATCGACATGCCGGAGATCCTCACGGCCCCCGATGGACGTCCGATCAACGACCGATCAATACCCGTTCACGCCGGGGGCGGCGGGGCACTGGTGATGACCGCGAACCGGGCTCCGTAGGGGTCCGCCAGCTTCGCGAAGCGGCCGACCCCCTCCATGGAGACCGGGGCCAAGCGGACCTTGCCGCCCGTCTCCTCGGCCCGGGCCGCCGTGGCGTCGCAGTCGGCGACCTCGAAGTACGGGGTCCAGTAGGGGTGGTCGGAGTCCTCGACCGGGTCTCCGGCGATGGGCACCAAGCCGCCGAAGGTCTCCTCGTCGGCGGTTCCCGCCGGCTTGACCATCTTGTACGAGCTGCCGTCGAAGGCCATCTCGGCGACCTCCCAGCCGAAGACGGTGCCGTAGAAGTCGCGCGCCGCGGCCACGTCGGCCGTGTACAGCTCGGCCCAGCACAGGGTGCCGGCCTCCCGCACCGCGCCCAGGCCCGTGTGCCCGTGGGGCTGCCAGGTCGCGAAGGCCACTCCCTCCGGGTCGGTGAAGACGGCCATCCGGCCGTACTCCAGGACGTCCGCGGGCTCGTGGAGCACCGTGCCGCCGGCCCCGGTGACGGCGGCCGCGGTGGCGGCCGCGTCGGAGCTCTGGAAGTACACCGTCCAGGCCGGGGGGCCCTGCTCCTGCGTGACGGCCATGCCGCCCGCGACGGTCTTGTCGCCGAGGCGGAACATGCCGTATCCGCCGACTTCCTCGCCGCCCGGCTGGTAGTCCCAGCCGAACAGCCCGGCGTAGAACCCTGCGGCGCCCTCGGTGTCCGGCGTGCCGAGGTCCACCCAGTTCGGGGCGCCGTCCTTGTAGTCCGTGGTGAGCATGGCCGGTACTCCTTCCGTCCTCCCTTCGAGGATGGCATCCGGTACTGACAGCGGCCCGGCGGCGCCGCTCCGCAGTCTGGACGACCGTGCGTCCGACTAGGGTGGGCGCATGGCTGACGGACGCGTGGAGCGCGGCAACCAGACGCGGCGGACCGTTCTCGCGCGGACGGTGGAGCTCGCCTCCACGGAGGGGCTGGAGGGGCTCTCCCTCGGCAGGATCGCGGGCGATCTGGGGCTGAGCAAGAGCGGCGTCTTCGCCCTCTTCGGCTCCAAGGAGGAACTGCAGATCGCCACGGTCCGCGCCGCCGCGGCCGTGTTCGCCGCGCAGGTCGTGCAGCCCGTGCACGAGCAGCCCGCCGGGGTCGGCAAGGTGTGGCGGCTGTGCGAGCTGTGGATCGCCTACTCGGCGTGCCGGACCTTCCCCGGCGGATGCTTCTTCCGCTCGGCCGCCGCGGAGTTCGGCTCGCGCCCCGGCCCCGTACGCGACCGCGTCGCCGCGGCCCGCGCCGAGTGGACCCAGTACGTGGAGCAGCAGCTGCACGACGCCGGCCGGGCGGGCGCGTTCCGGGAGGACGCCGAGCCGGTGGCCGTGCCGCAGCTGGCGTTCGAGATCATCGCGCTGATGGAGCTGGCCGACTCCGAGTCGGTGCTGCACGACGACCCGGCGCCGTACGAGCGGGCCGGTCGGGGCATCCTGGGCCGGCTGCGCGCGCTGGCGGCCGCCCCGGACGAGCTCCCGGAGCAGCCCACGGCAGTCAGCCCGCCCGGCTGACGACCGGTCAGTCATCGCGTTTGGCGCGGCTCGGCTGGACGCGCTTCGGTTCGCCCGGCATCTTCGGGTAGTCCGGCGGGTAGGGCATGTCGCCCAGGCCGTCGTCGTGTTCGTGGCGGTCGGCGAGTTCCAGTGCCGCGTCCAGGGTGAAGGCGTGGTCGTCCATGTCCACGTGCAGGTCGCCGAGCTCGGCGAAGCGGGCGGGCATGGTGGTGATGTCGAAGTCGCGGGGCTCGGCGGAGTCGAGCTCGTCCCAGCGCAGCGGGGCCGAGACCGGGGCGTGTGGGCGGGGACGCACGGAGTAGGCGGAGGCGATCGTCCGGTCGCGGGCGGTCTGGTTGTAGTCGACGAAGATCCGCTCGCCGCGCTCCTCCTTCCACCAGGCGGTGGTGACCCGGCCCGGCATCCGCTGCTCCAGCTCCCGGCCGATGGCGATCGCGCACCGCCTGACCTCGGTGAAGGTCCAGTTCGGCGCGATCGGCACGAAGACGTGCAGGCCGCGCCCGCCCGAGGTCTTCGGCCAGCCCCGCAGCCCCAGGTCCTCCAGGACGTCCCGCAGCTCGTGCGCGGCGATCACCGCGTGGTGGTAGTCGGTGCCCGGTTGGGGGTCCAGGTCGATGCGCAGTTCGTCGGGCCGGTCGGTGTCCGTGCGGCGCACCGGCCAGGGGTGGAAGGTCAGGCAGCCCAGGTTGGCGGCCCACAGCACGGCGGCCGGCTCGGTGGGGCACATCTCGTCGGCCGACCGCCCGCTGGGGAAGGAGATGTGGGCGGTCGGGATCCAGTCGGGCATGGTCTTCGGCGCGCGCTTCTGGAAGAAGGACTCGCCCTCCACCCCGTCCGGGTAGCGCTCCAGGGTCGTGGGCCGGTCGCGCAGGGCCCGCGTGATGCCGTCCGCGACGGCCAGGTAGTACTGCGCCACGTCCAGCTTCGTCAGGCCCCGCTCCGGGAAATACACCTTGTCCGGGTTGGACAGCCGCACCGTCCGCCCGCCCGCGTCCAGCTCGATCGCATTTCCGGATGCACCCATGTGCGCCACGGTAGGCGGGCCCAGCCCGACGCGCATACCGGGCGGACCGGTACATATCACCGCAGAATCGTTGGCATGGATCTGCCCGTGATGCCGCCCGTGAAGCCGATGCTCGCCAAGTCGGTGTCCCGGATCCCGCCGGGTATGCAGTACGAGGCCAAATGGGACGGCTTCCGCGCCATCGTGCACCGCGACGACGACGAGGTGGAGATCGGCAGCCGCACCGGCAAGACCCTGACCCGGTACTTTCCCGAGCTCATGACCGCCTTGCAGGAGAACCTGCCCGCCCGCTGCGTGGTCGACGGCGAGATCGTGATCGTCCACGGCGGGCGGCTCGACTTCGACCGGCTGACCGAGCGGATCCACCCCGCGCGGTCCCGCGTCGATCTCCTCGCCCGGACGACGCCCGCCAGCTTCGTCGCCTTCGACCTGCTCGCGCTCGGCGACGCGTCGCTCCTCGACGCCCCGCTCGCCGATCGCCGCACCGCCCTGTCCGATGCCCTGTCCACTGCTCGGCCCCCCGTCCATCTCGCGCCCGCGACCACCGACCCCGCGCTCGCGCAGGAGTGGTTCGAGCGGTTCGAGGGCGCCGGGCTCGACGGGGTGATCGCCAAACCCCTCGACCTGCCCTACCGGCCCGATGCCCGTCTCATGTTCAAGATCAAGCACGAGCGTACGGCGGATGTCGTCGTCGCGGGATTCCGTTTCCACAAGAGCGGTCCGATTGTCGGATCGCTGCTGCTGGGCCTGTACGACGACCGGAACGCGCTGCAGCACGTGGGCGTGTGCGCCGCCTTCCCCATGAAGCGCCGCGCCGAGCTGGTGGAGGAGCTCGCGCCCCTGCGGATGGCGGACGCCGCCGGACACCCGTGGGCCGCATGGGCCGAGGAATCCGCTCACGAGAGCGCCCGCCTGCCCGGCGCCCAGAGCCGCTGGACCGGCAAGAAGGACCTCTCCTGGCTGCCGCTGCGCCCCGAACGCGTCTGCGAGGTCGCGTACGACCACATGGAGGTCGACCGCTTCCGGCACACCGCCCAGTTCCGCCGCTGGCGGCCCGACCGGACGCCGGAGAGCTGCACGTACGCCCAGCTGGAGGAGGTCGTCGGCTACGACCTCGCCGAGGTGCTGGGGATGGGCCCCGGCCCGGGCCCCGGCTGATCCGGCCACCCGGCCACCCGGCCACCGAGCCTGCCGGGCCCTGCCACGGCCCCTGCTCGACGCGGGCGCCGTCCCCACGCCCGCCCCGGCCCACGCCGGCCCCGGCCCTCGCCGGGGCGCCCTCTCAGCCCGCCGTCAGCTTCTCCCACTCCGCCCGCTCCGGGCCCACCGCGTTCGGCACGTACTCGGGCCGCGCCGCCAGCCAGCGCGCCACCCTGGCCCGGATCTCCGGGTCCGCGTACGCCCGCTCCGGCGGCTCGGCCAGGTGCCGGACCCGCGCCCGGGCCCGCATCACCTCCGGATCCTCCAGGGCGCAGTCGAACAGCGCGGCCGTCTCCCGTGCCGCTCCCGTCCGCACGGCCCGCGTCGCGAACCGCTCCCCGATGGCCGCGTCGGCGACGACCTGGAAGTCGAACCACGGCTTCAGCGTGCGCACGGCCCAGGCGTGGTGCTCGGCGGCGTACCGGGCCGAACCCGGATCCTGCCCGCCGGCCGTCCGGGCCACCCGGAGCGCCGCCCACAGGGCCAGCGAGGTGCCCTGCCCGAGGGTCGGGTTGGTGTGGGTGATCGCATCGCCGATCGGCACCAGGCCGGCCACCACCGGCCCCTGCTCGTCGACGAGCGCGCTCCACCGGTTGTCCAGGCTCGCCGTGGCCAGGACCTCGGACAGCGGCTCCGCGCCCAGGTCCAGCCAGGCCTCCCCGGGCGGGAAGGCGCGGGCGGCGCTTTCGAAGAGGGCGGGGGCACGCAGCGCCGAGCGGGTGGTGTCCCGGGTGTGGACGATCAGGGTCACGGCGAAGACGCGGTTGTCGGCCGGGAACACGGCGCACCCGGCGAAGGGCCCGCCGGTCACCGCCCACGGGCGGCGCGGGCCCTCCTGCATCCCGTCGGGCAGCCGGTACCAGCGACAGAAGTACGCCAGGCCGGTGCGGTGCCGTTCCACGACAGGCGGCCGGCAGCCCGCGGCGGCCAGCCAGCGCTCGGTGCCGCCGCGCCGGCCGGCCGCGTCCACGACGAGGTCCGCCGCGTACGCCCCGGCCTTCGTGGCCACTCCCGTGACCCGGACGGGCCCCGCCGCCCCCGGCCCGGCACCCGCTCCCGGCACCGTGCCCGGACCCGTCGTCAGCCCGGTGACCGGCTCCCCGTGCCGAAGGACGGCTCCCTCCTCGGCACGCAGGGCCGTGAGCAGCGCGCTCTCCAGCACGATGCGGCGGGCCTGGAGCATGACCAGGTCCTCGTCACCGGGCCGCGCGGGCGGCCGTACGTCGAACCAGTCGAGCTCGTGGCGCTCGCGGGCACCGAGCCGCAGCGTCTCCGCGTACACATCGGGGAGTTCGTCGCGCAGGAGCGTGCGCGCCGCACCGAGGAGGACGTGCGGCTGGGTGGCCTGCGGGACGGTGGGCCGGTGCCATCCGAAGAAGTCCCGGTCGAGGGCGGTGCCGGGGGCGCGCGTGTCCCGTTCGAAGAGTTCGACGGTGTGTCCGTTCCGTGCGGTGAGCAGGGCGGTCGCCAGCCCGCCGACTCCCCCACCAATGACCACCACATGTGCCATTGCGCGCCCCCTGATCCCCGTGTCCCGCACCCCGCCCCGGCGTTCCGTAGGCCCATCGGACCGCACCGGGCCTGCACGGAAGCCTGCGCGGAGGGACCCCGGCCGAAACCCGCACACCAGTCCGAAGTGTCATGCCCGTCCGCGGCCGCCCCGGTACGCCTCCAGGGCCGACCGGGCCTCCTCCTCGATCAGGTCGGCGTTCACGGTCATCGCCGCGCGCACGCCGGCCGCAGCCGCGGCCGCGAGCTGGTCCAGCGGGCTGGTGAGGTTCCCGGCCGCCCACACGCCCCGCAGGGCGGTGGCCCCCGTGGCCGGGTCCGCCTCCAGGCAGCTGCCGACCACCACCCCGTCCCGCTCGACGGCGGCCACGGGCAGCCCCAGGCTCGCCGCCACACCGGCCCGGGCGGTGAGGCGCGGTGCGACCACCAGGGCCCGGCACGCCATGGATCCGCCGTCCGACAGGGCCACCCCGACGAGCTCGTCCCCGTCGACGGTCAGACCGGTCACCTCGCCCTCCACCACCGGGACGCCCAGCGCCGTGAGGAGTTCCCGGTCCTCCGCGCCGGGCCGCCAGGAGTGGGCGAGCAGGGTGACCCGGTCGCTCCAGTTCCGCCACGTCTGCGCCTGGTGGACGGCGAGCGGGCCGGTGGCCAGGACGGCGAGGGGCCTGTCGCGGACCTCCCAGCCGTGGCAGTACGGGCAGTGCAGCACGTCCCGCCCCCAGCGGGCCCGCAGCCCCGGCAGCTCCGGCAGCTCGTCCACCAACCCGGTGGCGAGCAGCAGCCGGCCGGCCCGGACCACCGAACCGTCGCCGCACCGCACCAGGAACCCGCCCTCCGCCGCCCGGTCGGCGGCGACGGCCGTGCCGGCCGCCCCGGACCGGATCACGCCGCCGTACGCCGACACCTCCGACCACCCCACGGCCAGCAACTCCGCCGGGGACGCCCCGTCCCGCCCGAGGTAGCCGTGCAGATGGGCGGCCGGGGCGTTGCGGGGGCTGCCGGAGTCGAGCACCAGCACGGAGCGGCGGGCCCGGGCGAGGGTCAGCGCCCCGGAGAGTCCGGCGGCTCCGCCGCCCACGACGACCACGTCGAAGGTGCGTTCCGTTTCTGCGGTGTTGTCCATCGCCTCGTCCTTACGGTTGTGCGGGGGTCCGTGCGATGAGCACGGGACCGCGGGCCGCGGTGCGGCCCGTCCCGTTGCCGAACCGGGAAGATGATGCACGAGCGCGCCGGATCCGCCGGCCGGCCACGTCGTGCGAAGAGGGACGAGGAACCACCGGATGACACCCATGCCGCCCACGCCACCCACGCCGCCCACGCCTGCCGAGCCGCCCCGGCCGCCCGCCGGCCGGCCCGCCGATCCGTCGGGTCAGCCTCCGGCCGGCGCCCCCGGGCCGACCGCGGAGCGCCCCGAGCGGACCGTCCCCCGGGCCAACGGCGTCGTCGGCGTCGGGCTCGTCGTGGCCGACTCCGCGGGCCGGGTCCTCCTCGGCCAGGCGCACGACGGCCGCTGGGAGCTGCCGGGCGGGAAGGTCGACCCCGGAGAGGGCTTCGAGCAGGCCGCGGCGCGTGAGCTGGCCGAGGAGACGAGCCTGCGGGTGGCCCCCGGGGACATCCGGATCCTCTCGGTCCGGATCGATGCGAAGTCCGGCGTCACCCGCCTGACCGCGGCGGCCGTCACCACCTCCGCCGAGGGGACGCCCGCGGTCACCGAGCCGCACAAGATCGTCCGCTGGGAGTGGTTCGCGCCGGCCGAGATCCCGCACGCCCTGTACGCACCCTCGGCGGGGGTCCTGCGCACCTGGCGCCCCGAGCTGGCCCCGGTCCTGCCGACCGTGTCGCCGTACGACTATCCGACGGCGACCACCGAGTCCGGGGAGGCCCAGGAGGGCGGGAAGGCGTAGGAGGCCTGGAAGGCGTAGGAGGCCTGGAAGGCGTAGGTGGCCGGGAAGCCCGGGCCTCCCGGGAAGCCCGCGGCATGGGGCGCCCGCCGCCCCTACCCCGCCACCCGCACACCCGCACACCCGGCCGCCCGCGTCCTGCCCCTACACCCCCGCCGCCGTCCGCTGCGCGAACGTGCCCTCGCGGAGGTCCTCCGCCAGCAGCCGCTTGGCGATGGCGTCCGCCGCGGCCCGCAGTTCCGCGCCGCTCGGCCGGCCGCGGTCCTTCTCCAGCTGGTCGCCCAGCCAGCGCGCCCACGCCTTCGAGATGACCTCGGCCTCCCGCTCCCCCGCCTCGGTCAGCGAGAGGAAGTGGCCCTCACGGGTGAGGTAGCCCTCGTCCACCATCCGGTCGAAGACCGGCAGCAGGACCTCCGGCGGCACGGCGCGGCGCGCGGCCACCAGTCCGAGGCTGGCGTGGCCGACCGTACGGGTCATCAGCTCGACCTGCATCACGGCCCAGGCGCCGGCGATGTCCAGCCGGGTGTCCGAGGTGGCCACGATCTCCCGGGCGGTCTCCGGCCCCATGGTGCGCACGAGCTTCCCGACGGCCAGTTCCAGCAGTTTGGCCGAGTCCCCGGAGGCGGTGGTCGGCGAGGCGAAGCCCTCGCCCATGTCGGTCGAGGCGGCGCGGACGCTGTCGCGCAGCCGCACCTCCTTGAGGAACAGCGCGACGACCAGCCCGAGCGCCGCGACCGGAACCGTCCACAGGAAGACGGTGTGCAACGCGTCCGCGTACGCGTCGACGACCGGTACGGCAGCCTCCGGGGGGAGGTCGTGCACGCCCTGCGGGCTCTCCACGACTGCCGCGATCTGCGCCGGGTCTCCGCCGCTGGCGCGGGCCGCTTCGGCGACGGCCGCCTCGAGCCCCGGTCCGAGGCTGTTGGCGTAGATCGTCCCGAAGACCGCGGTGCCGAAGCAGCTGCCGAGCGTACGGAAGAACGTGACACCGGATGTGGCGGTGCCGAGGTCGGCGTAGTCCACGGTGTTCTGCACGGCGATCGTGAGCACCTGCATGCTCAGGCCGATCCCGGCGCCCAGGACGAACATGTACAGCGATTCCAGCCAGGCGGAGGTGCCCGGCCCCATCAGTGACAGCAGGAACAGGCCGATGCCCATGGTCAGGCAGCCGACGATCGGGAAGATGCGGTAGCGCCCGGTCCTGCTGGTGACGTTGCCGCTGAAGACGGAGGCGAGCAGCAGGCCGAAGACCAGGGGCAGCGTCCGCACGCCCGACACCGTGGCCGAATCGCCGTCCACGTACTGGAGGTACGTCGGCAGGAAGGTCAGCGCGCCGAGCATGGCGAAACCGACGACGAAGCTGAGCACCGAGCACACCGTGAACACGGGGGTGCGGAAGAGCCGCATCGGCAGCATCGGCTGCGCCGCCCGCGTCTCCACCAGGCAGAACAGGGCGAGGGCGATCGCCCCGGCGGCGAAGAGGCCGATGATGACGGCCGAGTTCCAGGCGTACTCGCTGCCGCCCCAGCTGGTGGCGAGGATCAGGGCGCTGGAGCCCGCCGCGACCAGGACGATGCCCGGGTAGTCGATGACCGGCCGCCCGGCCGCCCGTACCGAAGGGATCGTGCGGGCGGCCGCGACCACGACCAGGATCGCGATCGGCACGTTGACGTAGAAGGCCCAGCGCCAGCTGAGGTGGTCGGTGAACAGGCCGCCGAGCAGCGGCCCGACGACGGTCGCGACGCCGAAGACGGCGCCGATGGCGCCCTGGTACCTGCCGCGTTCACGGAGCGGGATCACGTCGGCGATCAGGGCCATGGCGGTGACCATGAGGCCACCGGCGCCGGCGCCCTGCACGCCCCGCCAGACGATGAGCAGCGTCATGTTGCCGGCCAGGCCGCACAGGAACGAGCCGGTGATGAAGACGACCGCGGAGACCTGGAAGACCACCTTCCGGCCGAACAGGTCGCCGAACTTGCCGACGAGGACGGTCGCGACGGTCTCGGCGAGCAGGTAGGAGGTGACCACCCACGACATGTGGTCGCCGCCGCCGAGTTCCGCCACGATCGTGGGCAGGGCGGTTCCGACGATCGTCTGGTCGAGCGCCGCGAGCAGCACGCCCAGCATGATCGTGCCGAAGACGACGTTGCGCCGCCGCCGGTCGAGCTCGGGGGGCGCCGCCGCGTCGCCGGTGGACCGGGCGGGGGCTGTGGTCACATCTCGCACTCTCACAGCGGCCCCGCCCCGCCGCATGCGGCGCTGGGCCGTACGGGGGACCCGGCCGCCCCGGGATCAGCGCAGGTAGCCGAGACCGGGGTGGACGGCCGCGTACCCGTCGAGGAGCCGCCGGGCCACCCCCACCGAGTCCACCAGCGGGTGCAACGCGAAGGCTTTGACCGCCTCGGCCCGGGAGCCGCCGGCCGCGGCCGCGAGGACGGCGCGTTCGGCCGCCTTCACGGAGGTGACCAGCCCGACGGCGTGCAGCGGCAGCGGGTCCACGGCCACCGGGTGGGCGCCGTTGGCGTCGACCAGGCAGGGGACCTCGATGACGGCCTCCTCGTCGAGCACGGACAGCGTCGAGCGGTTGCGCACGTTCAGGATGAGGGTGGTGCGCTCGTCGCGGGCGATGGCCCGCATCAGCGCGAGCGCGACCTCCTCGTAGCCGCCGGAGCCGGATTCGAGGTCGCTGTCGTCGCGTGCGCCGGCGCCGGCCGCCTCGCGGTTCTCGGCCATGTAGGTGGCCTCGCGCTCGGCCCGGGTGCGCTCCCAGGCGGCCAGCGCCGCTCCGGGCGGCAGCACGTCCCGGCCGGCTTCGGCGTAGAAGCCGCGCTGCTGGTCGCGCAGGAAGGCCCCGCGGGTCTGCTTCGCCTCCTGGTACGCCCGTACGGTGTCCCGGTTGAAGTAGTAGTAGTGCAGGTACTCGTTGGGAACCGCGCCGAGCGAGCGGAGCCAGTCGGCCCCGAAGAGCCGCCCCTCCTCGAAGGACCGGAGCGCCGCCGGGTCGGCCAGCAGCCGGGGCAGTTCGTCGCGGCCGCCGACGCGCAGGCCCCGCAGCCAGCCGAGGTGGTTGAGGCCGACGTAGTCGATCCAGGCGTCCTGCGGGCGGGCGCCGAGCACACGGGCGACGCGCCGGCCGAGCCCCACCGGGGAGTCGCAGATGCCGATCACCCGGTCGCCGAGCACCTCGGCCATGGCCTCGGTGACCAGCCCGGCCGGATTGGTGAAGTTGATGACCCAGGCCTCGGGGGCGAGCCGGGCGACGGCACGGGCGATCTCCCGCGCCACCGGCACGGTCCGCAGGCCGTAGGCGATGCCGCCGGCGCCGACCGTCTCCTGGCCGAGCACGCCCTCGGCCAGCGCGAGCCGCTCGTCCGCGGCCCGCCCGTCCAGGCCGCCGACGCGGAGGGCGGAGAAGACGAAGTCGGCCCCGCGCAGGGCCTCGGCCAGGTCGGTGGTGATGGACACCGACGGGGCCGGGAGCGGGTCCGGAGCCGACGCCGGGGCGGGGGCCGTGCCCGGGCCGGCCGCCGTGCGGCGTGCGGTGGCCGTCGCCGCGGCCGCCTGGTCGGCGAGGACCCGGAAGACGGCGGTCAGCCGCGCCGGGTCCGTGTCGTACAGCGTCACGTGGGACACCCGGCCTTCGGCCCGGTCGCCGAGCAGTGCGCCGTACACGAGCGGTACCCGGAACCCGCCCCCGCCGAGGATCGTCAGCCGCACGCCGTACCGCCCTTCAGCCAGTGCCGCCGCGGATGCCACGATCCGCGACATTCGGGCGGCGGCACACGAATGGAGGGCTCCAGTGTCCCCTGCCGGTCAGTCCTCCAGTGCCGGCACGGCGCGCAGCCGCGGTCCCTTGCCGTGCGGAGCGGCGCCGTCGCGGGCGGGTCCGGCTGCGGCACCCTGGGGCGCCGAGAGGACCATGGTGATCCGGGTGAGCCCCATGGCGTCGAGCATGCGGCTCGATTCGGCCACGAGCCGGCACCGTACGAGGCCCCACTGCGGGTCCCAGTGGCGTACGGACCGCACCGCGCCGTCGCGCTCGGCGGCCTCGGCCCCGTGGGTGGCGAGCCAGTGCGGCACGCCGTACCGGTAGGCGGCCTCCATGAAGGGGTCGCGGGCCACTTCCTGGCGGATGCTGCGCAGCCCCTCGTCGTCCGGGGCGGCCTCCAGTGCGGCCGCGAACTGGGCCAGCAACGGGACGCACCAGGCCGGCTCGTGGTCCTCCAGGACGGCGGCCGCGTCCGGGTGGAACAGCACGAAGCGCAGGAAGTTGTCGTCGGGGAGGGCGGTCGGGTGGGGGCGCACCGACTGGAAGAGTTTGTCGAACGCCGAGTTGGTGAGCGCGACGTCCCAGCGGTGGTCCACGAGGAAGCTGGGATAGGGCACGGCCTCCATGAGGGCCGCGTAGTCACACAGGTAGTCGCGCTGCGCGGGGTCGTCGGGCAACCGGTTCTCCTCGGCCGCCCGCCAGGTCGGCGGGGGGTCCCGGTCGACCATGACGCGGAAGAGCCAGAAGCACTGCCGCTCGCTCATTTCCAGGGCCTCGGCCAGGGCGAGCAGTTTGCGGTCGGTCCATTCCTTGACCAGTCCGCGCTCCCAGTTCCCGTACGCACGAACGCTGATGCGCAGCCGTGCGGCGAGGTCCTCCTGGCTCAGGCCCAGCTCCTCGCGGCGCTGGCGCAAAATCTCCTTGCGTCGTTCCGACCGCACTGCGCCACGCGCGGACTCCTCGCCCGCCAGGCGCTCCTCACCGGCGTGGGCGAGGCCATCGGACGGGCCCACCGCTGCGAGATGTAGCACCGAGAGCTCCCCCTCCTCACGGTCTGGATCTTCAATTTCCTCTGGCGATCCTGCTACCGACGTCATTCGAGTGTCAACTATCGTGGCAATTCCAGCCTCTTGACAGCTCATTCCCGCCACAGCTGTGGCAACTTCTGGCCCTGCGGCGGGAGAACGGATAGATTCCAAAAGCCGACCATGTGCCCGAACCGACTCGCCGCGATCTAGGAGAACCACTGGTGACAGACGGCTTCCCGGCTCCCGTCGCGGTGGCCAACCCGTCCCTGGCAGCCACCGTCACGCGCGTCGCAGAACTCGCGGGCAAAATGGGCCGCGACCCGAACAAGGTCTTCGACCTGCGCCGCCTCTCCGAGGCCTCCGGCGTGCCCATGGACGTGGTACGGAGCCTGCTGGACGGCAGGCCGGCCGGCGAGCCCTGTCTCCAGGCCCGGTTCCTCCAGCGGCTCGACCTGCTCCGCCGTACGAGGCTGAAACCCAACGGGCGCCGCTACACCCAGCAGGAGATCGCCGACGGCGCAGGGATGTCCCGGCAGCAGGCCGGAGCCCTGATCAACGGCGACCGCCGGCCCACGATGGAGCACTGCGACGCGATCCAGCGCTTCTTCGGCGTCCACGCCGGATTCCTCACGGCGCACGACGTGGACGCCCTGACCGACGCGCTGCTGCGCACCGAGCAACAACTCCTCCAGGACTACGCGGGCCGCACCCGCGAGACCGTGCCCGCCCCGGCGCCCTCCGCGAGCGATCCCCTGGCGAGACTCCTCCAGGACCACGGGGTCCGGGGCATCGCCTGGCGCGCCGCGCAGCTGCCCAGCGACAAGCACCGCGACAAGGTCGCCGAGTGGCTGGACATGCTCCTCGAAAGCGTCAAACCGAACGAATCCTGATCCCGGCCCAGTCGACAGTCAGTCTGAGTCTGGGTCTGTCTGATCCTTGAGTCCTGATCCGGATCCACGCCGACGGGGAGAACGGTGAGCATAGGCAGAGAGCAGCGCCGGTTGTGCGGCGAGCTGGTGGCCGGCCTCCAGCTGACCGCGCCCGTGGAACCCGTGGACCTCTACACCGCCCTCTGCGAGGGCATGAGCAGGATCCGCGGCCGCCGGGTGGACTTCCGGATGGCCGCGTTCCCGCCCGGGACGGCGAGCGGTCTGTGGCTCGACATGGCCGACCGGGACCTGGTGGTCATCGAGGAGCGCACGGCACCGGACCACCAGCTGGTGATCCTCGGTCACGAACTGTGGCACATGAAGGCCGGCCACTGCAGCCACCACGTCGACGGGGCCGCCGTCGCGGCCCGCCTGCTGTCCGACGAAGCCGACCTCGGCGAGACCGTACGGCGCGTGGCGGCGCGCACCCGCGCCGACATCCGCGAGGAGACCGAGGCCGAGACCTTCGGTTTACTGCTGGGCAGTCGGTGCCGGACCTGGCTCGCCGGGTCGGCGAGCCACCGGGCGCCCGCACAGCGCGACCAGTTGGCGGGGCGCATCGAGGCCTCGCTCGGATACCGGGGGCACAGGAACGACCGTTGAACGGCCAGGACTACTACATCCCGGCAGCCGCGCTGGGCATCGCGCTCGCCTTCAAACTGCCGGCGCTGCGCAACAACTGGCGCGACCCCCTGCTCCGCGCGGTGTGCTCCCTGCTGGTCCTGGCCGGATCGGTCTTCGCCTTCGCCGCCCCGCCCACCATCGTGGCGGTCAACGAGCTGACCGGTGTCACCAACGTGTCCGCCCCGCTCGTGTACTGCCTGATCACCCTGTTCAGCGCAGCCTGCCTGGTGCTGATCGTGAACTGGCGCGGCGGCCCCGCCGAGTCGACCCGGCGCATCTCGCGCCGGTGGATCGTCGGCTACTGCGGGGTCGTGGTCGTGCTCGTCGCCCTCTTCGCGATGGGCGACGCCCCCGTGGAACGGCTGCGCGACTTCGATACGTACTACGCGAACGAGCCCTACGTCCGGGAGATGATCGCCCTCTACCTGACGGCGCACCTGGTGGCGGCCGTCGTGATGGTCGCCATGTGCTGGCGCTGGTCCCTCCAGGTGCGCGGCTGGCTGCGGACCGGCCTGATGATCATCGTGGCGGGGTACGTGTTCAACCTCAGCTACGACGCGACCAAGATCGCCGCGGTCGTCGCCCGCTGGACCGGCCACGACCTCGACGACCTGAGCACGTACGCCGCCCCGCCGCTCGCCTCCCTCGGCGCGCTGATCAGCGCCATCGGCTTCGTCCTCCCCCTGGTCTGCCAGCGGCTGTCCGACCACTGGCAGACGTGGACGACCTACCGGCGGCTCGGGCCGCTGTGGGACGAGGTGCAGCCGTGCGCGCCCACCGGAACCCCCTGCGTGAAGATGTCGTGGTGGGCTCCGCCCGAGCTGCGCATGATCCAGCGCGAGTCGGACATCCACGACGCGTTCCTGCACCTGGGCCCGTACTTCGACGAACGCCAGCGGGACCGGGCGTACGGGCTCGCCCTGGCCTCCGGGTCGGACGAGGAGACTGCCCGCGCCGTCGGCGAGGCGGCCATGGTCGCCGCCGCCGTCCGGGTCCGCGCCGCGGACCCGGACGGGGCCGCCATCGGCGGCGAGGAGGGTACGGAGGGCGCCGCCCGGGCCACGCCCGGCCCGCGGGACCTCGTCCGCGTCTCCCGGGCCCTGCGGGATTCACCGGTGGTCGCGTGCGTACGGCGGCAGGGGACGGCCGGGGCGGTCTGCTGACCGATCGGGCGGCGCGGAGCGGGCGGCGGCGGGGGCTGGGCCAGCCGGGGGGCTGCGCCCACCGCCGGTCCGCGGTCGGGCCCGCGCCCGCGTCAGCGGACGGCCGCCGCCAGGGCCGCCTTCGGGAACAGGTCCTGGAAGGGGCCCGCGGAATCGATTCCCTCCCGGCCGTAGGGCGCGTCGAAGCTCCAGACCATGAACAGCAGGAACACGATCAGCGCGCTGAACAGGCCCGCCAGCAACAGCTCCCGGCCGGAGCGGCGGATCTGGAGCGTGAAGATGAGACCGACCGTCACCACACCGCCGGTCAGCAGCCCGAACCAGACCACGCTCGGCAGGGTCGACTCGTCGCTCTGGACGCGCGAGTGGCGGGCGTCGTCGGCTGCCGCGATGTGGTCCAGCAGCGGCTGGTAGGCCTGCGCCTGGAGCTCGGTGGCCGGACTCTGGTGGGTGACGTCGCTGCGCAGCTTCGCGAGCAACGCGGCGCCCTCCGGGCTGGCCGACTCGCCCGAGGTCAACCGCGGCCAGTCCACGGCGACGGTGTGGGTGACGTACGCGTCCACCTCCCCGCGGATCCGGTCGCGGACGGCCGCCGGGTAGACGTCGGCGCGCTGGCTGACCTCGTACAGCGCCTGCGCCTCGCGCCGCACGCTGTCCTCGGCGGAGCCGCGGGCCTCCCAGACGCCGGCGATGGCGAGGCCCAGCACGATCGCGTAGACCACGCCCACCATCATCGTCATGTACTCGATGACGTCGGGGGTCTCGCTGGTGTCCTCGTCAGGGGCGACCCGGCGGTGCCGGATGAGCGTGCAGGCGAAGACGAGGGCGCAGACGAGCACCATGGCGATGGCCAGGATCAGCCATTCGGACACGAGGGTTCTCCCGTTGGTGGATCGGTCAGGGGGTCAGCTGCTGCGGCTCTTCGACCGCGGGCGCAAGGCCGCGGCGGCGAGCACGGCCGGGGTCGTGACGACGGCCATGATCATCACGGTGGACAGGCCGCCCGGCTCCCGTCGGGCCAGGGCCTGGGAGCGGTACGGGCGGACGTGGAAGGCGGAGACGCGCGCGGCCCCCGCTCCGCGCGCGGGCGGAGCCCCGGCTGCGGCCGCCGGCGGCTCGGCAGCCGCCGCGGGATCCGGCGCGGCTGCCGGGGGCTCCGCAGCCACGGCCGGGGCCTTCGCCGCCGGGGATGCGGCCGGGGATGCGGCCGGGGGCGGCTCCGCAACGGCGGCGGCCGGCAGCGGGCCCAGTCCGGGGTGGTGCACGGTCGGTCGGTCCGCACCGGGCACTCCGGGCACGCCCGGCACCACCCCCGGAGGCCGCACGCCCGGCACCACCGCCCCCGGGGCCCGGCCCCCAGGAGGCCGTACCGCGGGCGGCCGGACCTGCGGAGGCCGGGCGGCAGGAGGCCGGACCACGGGTGGCCGGGCGGCCGGAGCCCGCAGGGGCTCCTCGGGCCCACACACGTGGAGCCGGGCCTCGGCCCGGGCGGCGTGACCGCCGGCGGCGCCGACGTCGGCAACGTCGGCGACCGCCACCTGGCCGTGCAGCGGGCAGCACACCGCCACCAGGCCCGCTCCCGCGAAGTACTGCCAAGCGGCCACCGCGCGTCCTTTCGTTCCGCAGCAGAAGTGAGGTTCCGGCTGAAGAAACGATCACGGCACCGCTACGACACGCCGCACGGAGGACGAGCTCACTGACGGGGCCCGGATTCACCCCATCGAAAGAACCGGGCCGGTGACCACGAGCCCGAGATCGCCGCCCGCGTAGGCGAAGAAGGCGCACATCACCAGTGCTGCGCCGCCCAGGGCGATGTCCTTGAGGAAGTGCACCTGCTCCGCCTGCCGGGCCTGCGGCTCCTGCTCCCGCCAGAACCCGTGCATCAGCGGGGCCGTGACGAAGCAGAACGCGGCGAGCAGCAGCGCACCGATGTCGGCCCACAGGCCGACGGCCACGCTCACGGCACCGACCAGCAGGACCACGCCGCTGCCGGCCACGGCGACCACCGGCTGCGGCACCCCGCGCGAGGCGGCGTAACCGGCCATCGCCTTGGTCTGGGTCAGGTGGCCGACACCGGAGACGGCGAAGAGCAGGACGAACAGAATGCGTCCGATCAGGACGAGGACGTCCATGGCGACCTCCCGGGAGCGCACGGGCGACCGCCCGCGCACCTCGGCGCCTGCCCGTTCCGGCCCGGTTCACCCGTCCGGCGCAGCACCGGCCGCCACCCGCCGCCGACCCGCCCCACGCTCGTGAGGAGCGCACCCGCGGCCGGCGCGGGGAAACCGACGGGAAGGGGACGGTCGCGGGTGGACCTCGAAGCGAGAGCCGACGCCCTGATGGACGGTTTGCAGGCCGATCTGGAACGGCTCGCGGCGATCCCGTCCGTCGCCTTCCCGGGCCATCCGCCGGAGCCCGTGATCGAGGCGCACGACCTCGTCGCCTCGCTCCTGCGCGACGCGGGCGTCCCGGTCGTGGAGCGGATCGACCTCCCGGACACCGCGCCCGTCGTCTGGGGCGAGATCCCGCCGCCGGAGTCCGACGCCCCGACCGTCCTGCTGTACGGCCACTACGACGTGCAGCCCGCCGGGGACCCCGCCCTGTGGCTCTCGCCGCCGTTCGTCCCCACCCCCGTCCCCGGCGGCCTGCGGGCGCGGGGCATCGCCGACGACAAGTCGAACGTGATCGCCCAGCTGGGCGTGATCCGCCTATACGGGGGCCGGCCCCCGGTCGGCCTCAAGGTGGTGATCGAGGGCCAGGAGGAGTACGGCAGCGCGTTCGACGCGTATCCGCCGACCGACCCGGAGCGGTTCGCCTGCGACGCGATGGTCATCGCCGACCTCGGCAACCTGCGGCCCGGCACCCCGACGCTGACCACGGGCCTGCGCGGGGCCGCCGATCTCACGGTGGAGGTGCGCACCCTCGCCGAGCCCCGGCACAGCGGGGAGTTCGGCGGTGCGGCGCCCGACGCGCTGCTGGTGCTGCTGCACGCGCTCGCGACCCTGCACGACGCCGACGGCGACGTGGCGGTGCCCGGTCTGCGGCGCGACCCGTGGGAGGGGGCCGATTTCACCGAAGGGGAGTTCCGGGACCTGGCCGCGGTCCACGACGACGGGGGCGGCGCCAGCCCGCGCCCCCCGGGCCGCGCGGGGGGGGGGCGGCCCCCCCCCACCCGCCTACGGGGGGGGGCGGCGCCCCCGGGGCCACACC
>NZ_JBHXTC010000057.1:24819-35839 GCF_042677605.1 Streptomyces sp. NPDC127106
GGGGGGGGGGGGCGCGCGGGGTGGGGCCCCCGGGGGGGGGGGGCAAATTTAGACCTTTGGTGGTTTGCGGCGCGGGGGGGGGGGGCCCGCCGCCGGGGGGGCCCCCCCCCCCCCCCACGCTCGGCGGGCGGCTGTGGAGCGGCCCCGCGATCACCGTCATCGGGCTGGACGCTCCCGCCGTGGAGCACGCCGCCTCGGCCGTGGTCCCGTACGCCAGGGCCCGGCTGAACCTGCGCTTCCACCCGCTCCAGGACCCGCACGACGCCCTGGACGCCCTGGCCCGGCACCTGCTCGCGCAACGGCCGTTCGGCGTGCCGCTCACCGTCACCCCGGGTGACACCGGTCCCGGCTTCGAAGCGCGGACGGGCGGGCCCGCGTACCGGGCGGCGATGACCGCGCTCGAGGAGGCCTGGGGCAGCCCGGTCTCGTTCGTGGCCTCGGGTGCCTCGATCCCGCTGGTGAACGGCCTCGCCCGGGCCGCGCCGCAGGCGGAGGTGCTGCTGTTCGGGGCGATGGACAGCATGTGCAACCTGCACGCCCCCAACGAGCGGGTGCTGCTGTCGGAGCTGCGCAACACGGTGGTGGCGATGGCCGCCTTCGTCCGGGAGTACGCGGCGGACTACCGCGCCGCGGCACCCCGGTGACGGCCCGCCGGGAGCGCCGCCACGACGCGGGGTGCCGGTTCCGGCACCCTTCCGGCAGCCCGGCACGTTCCGGCAGCCCCGGCACCTCCCGGCAGTCCCGCACGTCCCGGAAGCCCCGCACGTACCGCACGTCCCGCGCGTCCCGGCATGCGCGAGGGGCGCGCCCCTTCTGGGGTCGCGCCCCTCGCCTGGTCCTGCTGGCCGTCAGGCCGTCAGCGTCCGCGGTCGGCCGTCAGCGTCCGCGGTCGGCCGTCAGCGTCCGCGGTCGGCCGTCAGCCCGCTTCGGTGCCGCCGAACCGCTCGCGGTAGGACTCCAGGTCCTCCTCGCTGATCTTCGCGAAGAGCACCGGCGGCACGGTGAACGGCGTGCCCGCCGGGACCGCGTCCAGGGCCTTGGCCTGCTCCGGGGTGACCCAGGCGGCCGTGTCGTCGGCGAGCTGGAACGCCGAACGCATGGCGCGCGCCGAGGCCGGGATGAACGGCTCGGAGACCACCGAGTAGAGGTGGATGAGGTTCATCGCGGTGCGCAGGGTGAGCGCCGCGCCCTCCTGGTCGGTCTTGATCTCCAGCCAGGGGGCCTTCTCCTCCAGGTAGGAGTTGCCGGCCGACCACAGGGCGCGCAGCGCGGCCGCGGCCTTGCGGAACTGGAGGGTGTCCATGTGGCCCTCGTACTCCGCGAGGAGCTCCGCGATCTGCTCGCCGAGCCGGGCCTCGGCCTCGCCGGCCTCCTTGCCCGCCGGCACGTCGTCGCCGAAGCGCTTGCGCGAGAAGGACAGCACGCGGTTGACGAAGTTGCCGAGGGTGTCGGCGAGGTCCTTGTTGACCGTGGCGGTGAAGTGCTCCCACGTGAAGGACGAGTCGTCGGACTCGGGCGCGTTGGCGATCAGGAAGTAGCGCCAGTAGTCGGCCGGGAGGATCTCCAGCGCCTGGTCGGTGAAGACGCCGCGCTTCTGCGAGGTGGAGAACTTGCCGCCGTAGTACGTCAGCCAGTTGAACGCCTTGACGTAGTCGACCAGCTTCCAGGGCTCGCGCACGCCGAGCTCGGTCGCGGGGAACATCACCGTGTGGAACGGGACGTTGTCCTTGGCCATGAACTGCGTGTACCGGACGTCCTCAGCCTCGAACCACCAGGACTTCCAGTCGCGGGCGGCCGGGTCGAGGTCCGACCATTCCTTCGTCGCGCCGATGTACTCCACGGGCGCGTCGAACCAGACGTAGAAGACCTTGCCCTCGGCGGCCAGGTCGGGCCAGGTGTCGGCCGGGACCGGGACGCCCCAGTCGAGGTCGCGGGTGATCGCGCGGTCGTGCAGGCCCTCGGTCAGCCACTTGCGGGCGATGGAGGACGCCAGCTGCGGCCACTCCGCCTCGTGCTGCGCGACCCAGGCCTCCACCTCGTGCTGCAGCTTGGACTGGAGGAGGAAGAGGTGCTTGGTCTCGCGGACCTCGAGGTCGGTGGAGCCGGAGATCGCCGAGCGGGGCTCGATGAGGTCGGTCGGGTCGAGGACGCGGGTGCAGTTCTCGCACTGGTCGCCGCGGGCCTTGTCGTAGCCGCAGTGCGGGCAGGTGCCCTCGACGTAGCGGTCCGGCAGGAAGCGGCCGTCGACCGGCGAGTAGACCTGCCGGATCGCGCGCTCCTCGATGAAGCCGTTCTTCTGCAGCTGGCGCGCGAAGTGCTGGGTGATCTCGCGGTTCTGCTCCGAGGAGCTGCGGCCGAAGTAGTCGAAGGACAGCTCGAAGCCGTCGTAGACCGCCTTCTGGGCGTCGTGGGCCTGCGCGCAGAAGTCGGAGACGGACAGGCCGGCTTCCTTGGCGGCGAGCTCGGCGGGGGTGCCGTGCTCGTCGGTGGCGCAGATGTACAGGACGTCGTGGCCGCGCTGGCGGAGGTACCGGGAGTACACATCCGCCGGAAGCATCGACCCGACCATGTTGCCCAGGTGCTTGATCCCGTTGATGTACGGAAGCGCGCTGGTGATCAGGTGTCGAGCCATCCTCGGATGCTCCATTTCGTGTATGCGGTTGCAGCGTTCGAGCCGTGACGGATTGTGATGGGGTCATCGTATCGAACCGTCGAAAGGCCGCGCGCCCGCATTTCGCTGGGTGGACGTAACGCAAAAGCGAGGGTTGTGACCTCTGCGTCACGGCCCTCGCCATGGGGTCATGCTACAGCCGGGACGCGATCGGCTCGGACCGGGCCCGCGACCGGCTCGAACGCGGTGCGCGAGCCGGCTCCGGCCCTGTCTTCCCCTGCCTTCTCTGGTTCTTCTCTGGTCTTCTCCAGCCTTCTTCCCCGGGGGCCGGCCGCGGCGACCGCGCGGCCTGGCGCGGCCCTGGCGCGACCCTGGCGCGGCCTGGCGCAGTTCTGTCCCGTCCCAGGTGGGGGGTATGGCCAGGGCATATGCGTACGTACCGGCTGCGGCGGCGCGTGGTCGAAGTCTGTCAGCGGCCGGTCATCACCGAACGTAATCCTCCACCTTCCTCCTTCTGCGCCCCGCGCACGCGCCCGCGCTGCCAGTCTTGCCGCGCACAGGGGATGAGGTGAGGTGGAGCGGTGAACGATGGCGGACCTGAGGAGTCCGGTGGGGCGGTGGGGCTGCCCAGCCGACGGCGACGGCCGACGCCCATGAGCCAGTGGAACCCGACGGCACGCCTGTCCTACTGGGCCTTCCACGCCAACCGGCGGCCCTCGTACATGCGCTTCGCGTACCTGCAGCTGGGCTCCGACTCGGCAGCCGAGGACGCGGTGGACGCGACCTTCGATTCGATCATGAACGAGTGGCTACGCATGCTTCACATGGACCGGCTCGACGCCTACGCCTGGACCATCCTCAAGCAGCGGCTGGTCGACCGGCAGCGGCAGCGCGGCTCCTGGCCCGACCCCATGGACATCAGCGCGTTCGAGGCCGCCCTCAAGGAGGCCGCCGCCGACCGGTACGAGGTCCTCACCGACACCATCCGCTTCTACTCCGCCGTGTCCCGGCTCGCCGAGCGCCAGCGCGACGCCGTACTGCTGCGCTACGGGCTCCAGTGCACCCCCGGGGAAGCCGCCTCCGTGATGGGCGTCGACGAGGCCACCGTCCGCTCACAGCTCGGCCAGGCGCACCGGCGGCTCGCCCGCCTGCTCGACACCCCCGCCGAATCATGAGGCGGCGCGAAGGCAACCGCGAGGGCAGCGAGGGACCCGGCGGCGAGGCCGCCGCCGCCCGGCGCACCCTGGACGAGTTCCTGGCCCGGGCGGGCGTCCGCGACCGGTACCCGCACTACGACCTCGGCGCGGCCGAGGCACGGCTGCTGCGCACCGCCCGCCGCAAGGGCGCCCCGGCCACGGGAACGGCCACGGCCCGGCGGCGGGCCTACCTGTGGAGCGACCCCGCGCGGGACAGCCCCCTCGACGCCGAGCGGGCCCGGCGGGACCTCAAGGCCGTCTGCCTCGCCGTGGTCTGCGCGCCCGGGGCCGAGGCGCAGCTCGCCGCGTTCCTGGCCAGCGCGCACACCGACCTGGCCGGCGCCGTCGTCTTCGGCTGCCTGCTGCACCTGGCCGGGCTGCGCGAGGGAGCCCGGTTCTGGTGGCAGTTCGCCGCGGGCTCCGGGCGTGCCCGGACGGCACCGGCCGCCTACTGCCTCTTCCTCGACCACTCCCGGCGCGGCGAACACCACGACGCCCGGCTCTGGGCGCGGGAACTGGGCGTGCGCGGCTACCGCCCGGGCGGGCGCCGCGACCTGCGCGAGGTGCGGCTGTGCGCGCAGGCGGCCGTCCTGCGGTACGTCGACCAGCGCGACGACCCCGACCTGGGCGCGGTGCCGCTGCCGAAGCCGGGCCTGCCGGCGGTGCTCGCCGGCTTCCGGGCCCCGCTGCCGGCGGCGGGGGCTCCCGGGGCGGCCCGGGGAGCGGGGCTCGACGCGGGTCCGGGAAGCGCGCCGGCGACGGGCACGAGTGCGGAGACGGGCACGGGCACGGGTGCGGAGACGGGGCTCCCCGGCCCGGGGGCACCGGGCGGCGGGGCGCCCCGGGATCCGGGGTCGCCGCCCCGGGATCCGGCGTCGCCGCTCCGGGATCCGCGGCCGGCCCGAACCGCCCGCGGGGCCACGAGCGGCGGCGGCGCCGGCGGACGCGGCGGCCGGGTTCCGGCGGGCGGCTCCGGCGAGGCCCTCGCGGAGGCCCGGCGCGCGCTGGCCGTCGTACGGGTGCTGGAGAAGCACCCGCTGGGGGTGCGGGCGGGCCAGCTGGCCCGGGAGTCCGCGCTGGCCGAGGAGGAGCTGCGGCCGCTGCTGGCCATGCTGTGCGAGGAGGAGTACGCGTACCGGCCCGGTGCGGGCGTGTACGCGCGCGGGCCCGCCCTCGACCGGCTCGCCGCCCCCGGCGGCCGCGGGCTGGCCGGGCAGCTCCAGCGGACCCTGGCACTGGCACGGGACAGCGCCGGGGCCGCCGTGTACCTGAGCCGGTACGCCGACGGCGAGGTCCGGATCACGCAGATGGCCGACGGGCCCGGGACCCCGCCCGTACGGGAGTGGGTGGACTTCCGGGACGCCGCGCACGCCAGCGCGGTCGGCAAGTGCCTGCTGACCCAACTCGACCCCGACGTGCGCCGCGACCACGTCGCCCGGCACCGGACCGCCCGGTTCACCGCCCGGACGATCACGGACAGCCGGGTGCTGTTCTCCTCCCTGGACGCGGTGGCTCCGGGCGCGCCCGTGTTCGACCTGCGCGAGTACTCCCCCGGCGTGGTGTGCTCCGCCGTCCCCATCGCCACGGGCGGCGCCGCCGGCAGCCTCGCGCTGTCCCTGCCCGCGGTCCACGCCCACCGGCTGCACGGGGCGACCGAGACCTTACGCCGCAAGGCCGTCCCGGTCCTGCTGGCCCTGCTCCTGGCGGGTGCGATCCCGCCGGACGCGTCCGAAGCCCCGAACCCGGCGGCCCCGAGGGATCCGGCCGACGCCTCCGCCGCGGCCGGTGCCACGGCCGGTGCCACGGCGGCGACCACGGCCGCCGCGGGGAGGGGGGCCCCCGGGTGGGCCGCGGGGCCCGGACCGGACGGCGCACCGCCCGAGGCCCCGCGGCCCGGGCCGGACGCCGCCCCGGCCGGCTCGGTGGTCTCCGCGATCTCCGCGATCTCTGCGGTCTCCGCGGTCTCCGCGGTCTCCGGGGGCACCACGGTCACCGCGGTCACCACGGAAACCCTGCGCCACCTGCGCAGCCTGTTCCGCACCCCGCTGGCCCGGTCCACGGCCTCCGCGGCCGGCCCGCACCTGGTCAGCGACAGCGCGTCGGAGGCGGCGTACCTCTTCGACGCAGCCCCCGACGACCCCGGCCCGCCCCGCCTCGCCCTGCCCCACACCCTCGCCCCCCTCACCCCGGGCAGCCTCCGGGGCCACGACGGGCTGGTGGTCCTCGGCACCTGAGCGGCACGGGCGGGGTGCCGCGGCCGTGGAGGCGTGCCCCCGCGGAGGCGTGCCTCAGCCCGCGCGGCTGAGGCGGTCCGCGCCCGACAGGATCGCCGCCGCCAGCGCCTCCGCGGGCGCCGACACCCGCTCCCCGCGGAGCAGGGCGAACTCCACCGAGCCCAGGTCCGGCAGCCCCGACACGGGGGCCAGGCCGGGCGGGACCAGCCCCCGGGTGTGCGCCATCACGCCCAGCCCCGCCCGGGCCGCGGCGACCAGGCCGTTCAGGCTGCCGCTCGTACAGGCGATCCGCCACTCCCGCCCGTCCCGCTCCAGGACCTCCAGCGCGCGGGCCCGGGTGATCCCCGGCGGGGGGAAGACGATCAGCGGAACCGGCCGCTCCGGGTCCACCCGCAGTCCCTCGGCGCCGATCCACACCATCCGGTCCCGCCACACCAGCCGGCCCCGCTCGTCCCCCGGCCCGCGCCGCTTCGCGAGGACGAGGTCCAGCCGGCCCGCGTCGAGCCGCTCGTGCAGGGTCCCGGACAGCTCGACCGACAGCTCCAGGTCGACCTCCGGGTGCTCGTGGCGGAAGCCTTCGAGGATCTCCGGCAGCCGGGTCAGCACGAAGTCCTCCGACGCCCCGAAGCGCAGCCGCCCCCGAAGCCGGGTGCCGGTGAAGTAGGCCGCCGCCCGCTCGTGGGCCTCCAGGATGGTCCGGGCGAAGCCGAGGAGCGCCTCGCCGTCCTCCGTCAGCTCCACGCTGTGCGTGTCCCGCAGGAAGAGCGGGCGCCCCGTCGCCTCCTCCAGCCGGCGCACGTGCTGGCTGACCGTGGACTGGCGCACGCCGAGCCGCCCGGCGGCCTGGGTGAAGCTGAGCGTCTGGGCGACCGTGAGGAACGTACGCAGCTGAACCGGGTCGTACATGGCCCCCATGGTCCCACGGTCATCACGCGGCACGATGACAGTCAGAGCGGTGTATGGGTTTCCCGATGACCGGGCGGCGGCCGACGATGAGGAACGCAGCACCGCGGGTTTCTCTCCCCCCGCTCTCTCCCCGCTCTCTCCCCCGCAACCCCTCCGTCACCGACAGCAAGTGAGCCCCGTACATGCGCCGTCCGCACCTGCCCTCCTGGCTGCCCCTGGACCCGTACGTACTGGCCCTGCTCGGCACCGTCGGCCTCGCCGCCCTGCTCCCGGCCCACGGCACGGCCGCCACCGTCGCCGGGGCTGCCGCCACCGCGGCCGTGGCACTGCTGTTCTTCCTCTACGGGGCCCGCCTCTCCACCCGGGAGGCCCTGGACGGGCTGCGCCACTGGCGGCTCCACCTCACCGTGCTGGTCTGCACCTTCGTCCTGTTTCCGGTCCTCGGGCTCGCCGCGCGCGCCCTGGTCCCGACCGTGCTGACGCCGCCGCTCTACAGCGGGCTGCTCTTCCTCTGCCTGGTCCCGTCCACGATCCAGTCCTCCATCGCCTTCACCTCGATCGCCCGCGGCAACGTGCCCGCCGCCATCTGCGCCGGCTCGTTCTCCAGCCTCGCCGGGATCCTCCTCACGCCGCTGCTCGCGGCCGGGCTGCTCGGCGGCAGCATCGGCGGCCTTTCCTCCGGCGCCGTGCTGAAGATCGCCCTTCAGCTCCTGCTGCCCTTCCTGCTCGGGCAGGCGCTGCGGCCGCGCATCGGCGGCTTCCTGGTCCGGCACAAGGCGGTCCTGGGGTATGTCGACCGCGGCTCGATCCTGCTCGTCGTGTACACCGCGTTCAGCGCGGGCATGGCCGCGGGCATCTGGCACCGGGTCAGCGCCGTACGGCTGGGCGGGCTGCTGGCCGTGGAAGCCGTGCTGCTGGCCACCATGCTGCTGGTGACCTGGTACGGGGCGAAGCGGCTCGGATTCGACCGGGCGGACCGGATCGCCGTCCAGTTCGCCGGGGCGAAGAAGAGCCTGGCGGCCGGACTTCCCATGGCCAGTGTGCTCTTCGGGGCCCAGGCGAGCCTGGCGGTGCTGCCGCTGATGCTCTTTCACCAGATGCAGCTGATGGTGTGTGCGGTGCTGGCCCGCCGGCGGGCTCGGGACGCCGGGGCGGAGGCTGGGGCCGAGCCGGAAGCCGGGGCGGAGGCCGAACTCCCCGCCGGGCATGTGGCGGAGGTCTCCCCCGGGCCCCAACACCCCGCGCCGCGCGCCCGGTAACGTGCGGCGGTGACCTGGATTCGCCCGCTCTCCGCCCACGCCGAACGCCCCTGCACCCTCGTGGTCTGCCGCGGCTGCTGCTGCGGCGACCCCCGCAAGAACCCCGGCACCGACCACGCCGGCCAGCTGGCCCGGCTGCGGGAGGCCGCCGCCGCTTCGGGGGGCCGGCTGGCCGTGCGGACGAGCGACTGCCTCGGCCCGTGCGCGCAGGCCAACGTGATCGTGGTGCAGCCGACGACCGAGGCCCGCCGGCGGGGCGCCCGCGCGGCCTGGTTCGGCTGGGCCCTGGACGACACCGCGACGGACGAGGTCATCGCCTGGGCCGAGGCGGGCGGGCCGGGCATCGCCCCGCTCCCGGCGACGCTGGACCTGCACCGCATCGACCCGCCGGCCCCGGCGGGTTCCGCCGGCGAGGGCGGGAAGGCGAAGGGCGGGAAGGCGAACGGTGGGGCGGGCCGCCGGGGCGGCGGCCGCCGGACCGCCCGCTAGGGAGCGCGGGCGGGCTGCGGTGCGGCGGGTTCGGTTTGGGCCGCCCCGAGGTCGAGCCGGTCCTCGCCCGCGTAGATGTTCATGTTGCCGCCGCGCAGGAAGCCCACCAGCGTCAGCCCCGACTCCAGTGCCAGGTCCACGGCCAGCGAGGACGGGGCCGAGACCGCGGCCAGGACCGGGATCCCCGCCATGACGGCCTTCTGCACGAGCTCGAACGACGCCCGGCCGGACACCAGCAGCACGGTGTCCGCGAGGGGCAGCCGCCCGGCCTGGAGGGCCCGTCCGACGATCTTGTCGACGGCGTTGTGCCGGCCGACGTCCTCCCGGACGTCGAGGAGCTCGCCGTCACGGGTGAACAGCCCGGCCGCGTGCAGGCCGCCGGTGCGGTCGAAGACCTTCTGGGCCGCCCGCAGCCGGTCCGGCAGCCCGCCGAGGAGGTCCACCGGGATCCGTACGCCGTCGCCTGCGGCCGGCGGGAGCGGAAACCTGGTCGCCGTGCGGACGGCGTCCAGGCTGGCCTTGCCGCACAGGCCGCAGGAAGAGGTGGTGTAGACGTTCCGTTCGAGGGTGACGTCAGGAAGCGGAACCCCGGGCGCGAGCCGGACGTTGACGACGTTGTACGTGTTGGACCCGTCCTCCGCCGCCCCCTCGCAGTAGGTCACGGCCTGGACGTCCGCGGCCGAGCCCAGCACGCCCTCGCTCACCAGGAAGCCCACGGCGAGCGCGAAGTCGTCGCCGGGAGTGCGCATGGTGATCGCGAGGGGCTTGCCGTTCAGGCGTACCTCCAGCGGCTCCTCGGCGACCAGCGTGTCCGGGCGGACCCCGGTCGTCCCGTTCCGCACCCGTATGACGCGACGGCGCTCGGTGACCCGTCCCATGTGATCAGACCGCCCGTTCTCTCCTCGGGGTGCACGTCGTCGTGCACCTGAGGTGCCCATTGTCCCGGACCGGGAGGATGCTGCGGAATCTCCAAATTCCACATCCGGAATCCTGTCGGGTCACACGCCCGCGTACCCACCGGTAGCCGGTCAGGCTGGATGGTCCTGCAGTCGTAAGAGGGGGGTTTCCGCCCATGACCGGTTCGCGCGTGGTGGCTCTGGGGCACTACCAACCTGCGAGAGTCCTCACCAACGAGGACCTCGCAGCCAGGGTCGACACCAGCGACGAGTGGATCCGCTCGCGCGTGGGCATCCGGACCCGGCACATAGCGGGCCCGGACGAGCCGGTGGACGAGCTGGCCTACCACGCGGCGGGCAAGGCCCTCGCCGGCGCCGGCCTGGTCCCCGACGACATCGATCTCGTGCTGGTGGCGACGTCCACGGCGATCGACCGCTCCCCCAACATGGCCGCGCGGGTCGCCGCCAAGCTGGGCATGGGCTCCGGTCCGGCCGTCATGGACCTCAACGTGGTCTGCTCGGGCTTCACCCACGCCCTGGCCACGGCCGACCACGCCATCCGGGCCGGCTCCGCGCGGCGTGCGCTGGTCATCGGCGCGGACAAGATGACCGAGATCACCGACTGGACGGACCGCACCACCTGCGTCCTCACCGGCGACGGGGCGGGCGCGGCCGTCGTCGAGGCCTGCGAGGAGCCCGGGATCGGGCCGGTGCTGTGGGGGTCGGTACCGGAGATGGGGCACGCGGTCCGCATCGAGGGCACGCCGCCGGTCTTCGCCCAGGAGGGCCAGTCCGTGTACCGCTGGACGACGAGCCGGCTGCCGGCGCTGGCCCGCCAGGTGTGCGAGAAGGCCGGGCTCGCGCCGGAGGACCTGGCCGGCGTGGTCCTGCACCAGGCCAACCTGCGGATCATCGAGCCGCTGGCCCAGCGGCTCGGAGCCGTGAACGCGGTCGTCGCCCGCGACGTCGTCGACTCCGGCAACACCTCGGCGGCGAGCATCCCGATGGCACTGTCGAAGCTCGTCGAGCGCGGCGAGATCCCCACGGGCGCCCCGGTGCTCCTCTTCGGCTTCGGCGGGAACCTCTCGTACGCCGGCCAGGTCATCCGCTGCCCTTAGCCGCGGGGGCGGAGGCCGCCGGGGGAAGAGCGCGAGACGCCGCGTCTCGCAGGGCTCCGGGGGCATGCCCGCAGGTCAGCGAGCACCCCGGAGCGAATACCTGGTCGGAACCCCGCCGAACCCCTGCTATTGTTGTCCATGTCGCCGCGGGAGACCGGGGCGGATCACCTAGTCCGGGTGGCGGAATGGCAGACGCGCTAGCTTGAGGTGCTAGTGCCCTTTATCGGGCGTGGGGGTTCAAGTCCCCCCTCGGACACATCGGGAAGGGCCCCCCCCGAGGCCGGGGCGGAGGGGGGTGTGGGTGGCGAGCC
>NZ_JBHXTC010000057.1:35849-39371 GCF_042677605.1 Streptomyces sp. NPDC127106
GGGGGTGGTTTTTACAGTCCCACATCGTCAATTTGGGGACGTCCCCTGCGAGAGCAGGGGCCTTCTGCGTTTGGGGGTCGAACGCCCTCCGCCTCGCGGCGGCGCACCAGCGACATGTGCGTGGGTCGCTGACCGCGCAGCACCCACCACGGCATCACACGACTCCCGTCCCGCCCTGCCTCGCCCTCGGGTCCCGCTGCTGTTCGAGGCCCCTGGTCGGTATCCGACGCCCCTGCTTTCGCAGGGGTCTTCCTGGTTCGGGGGTGCGGGCAGGTGGGGAGGTGTTGTGGAGGTCCTTCGGGGGTGATCACCGCGGCGGAGGGGTCCGGTAGCGTCGCCGCGCTGCGGGGAGAGGAGCGGGGCGTGCACGAGGTCACGGTGCCACCGGTCGTCACGGGAGGGCCCGTCGGCGGGCTCGCCGACTGCGTGTTCCGGTACGCCCTCGACGACCCCGGCCGGGTGGTGCTGGGGCGCAAGCGGGGCGGTGGTTGGCGGGACGTGACCTCGGGGGAGTTCGCCGCCGAGGTGCTCGGGCTCGCGCGCGGGCTGCTGGCGCAGGGGGTCCGGTTCGGGGACCGGGTCGCGCTCATGTCCCGGACCCGGTACGAGTGGACGCTGTTCGACTTCGCGCTGTGGGCGGTCGGCGCGCAGCCCGTCCCCGTCTACCCCACGTCCTCCGCCGAGCAGGTGCAGTGGATCCTGTCCGACTCCGGGTGCACGGCCTGCGTCGTGGAGAACGAGGACCAGGCCATGACCGTCGGCTCGGTCGTCGAGGGCCTGCCGCAGTTGCGCCGGCTGTGGCAGCTCGACGCCGGAGCCGTCGACTCGCTCCTCGCCGACGGCCGCGGCGTCGCCGAGGACGTGGTCCACCGGCACCGCGCCGCGGTCACGCCCGACGCCGTCGCGACCGTCATCTACACGTCCGGGACCACGGGACGCCCCAAGGGGTGCGTGCTCACGCACGGCAACTTCATGTACGAGGCGGACACGCTCGTGGCCCGCTGGGAGTCCGTCTTCCGGGCCGGGACCGGGGAGGAGCCCTCCACCCTGCTGTTCCTGCCGCTCGCGCACGTCTTCGGGCGGATGGTGGAGGTGGCGGCCGTCCGGGCCCGGGTCAAGCTCGGCCACCAGCCGGTGCTGGCGGCGGCCGAGCTGCTGCCGGACCTCGCCGCGTTCCGCCCGACGTTCGTGCTGGGGGTCCCGCACGTCTTCGAGAAGGTCTTCGCGGCGGCCCGTCGCAAGGCGGAGGCGGAGGGGCGCAGAGGCCCCTTCGACCGGGCCGTCGAGACGGCCGTGCGGTACGCGGAGGCGCGCGAGCAGAAGGCGTTCGGCCTCGGGCCGGGGCCGTCGGCCGCGCTGCGCGTCGAACACCAGCTGTTCGAGAGGCTGGTGTACGGGAAGGTCCGCGAGGCGCTCGGCGGGCAGGTGCGGCACGCCATGTCGGGCGGGTCGGCGATGTCGCGCCGGCTCGGGCTGTTCTTCGACGGGGCCGGGATCACCGTGTTCGAGGGGTACGGGCTGACCGAGTCCTGCGCGGCCGCGACCGCGAACCCGCCGGGGGCGGTCAAGTACGGCACGGTGGGCCCGCCGATCCCGGGCAGTACGGTGCACATCGCCGAGGACGGGGAGGTCTGGCTGCACGGGGCGCACGTCTTCTCGGGTTACCTCAACGACGCGCGCTCCACGCAGGCCGTGCTGCGCGACGGCTGGCTGGCCACCGGGGACCTGGGGCGGTTGGACGGGGACGGCTACCTCGTCATCACCGGGCGGAAGAAGGAGATCCTGGTGACCTCCAACGGCAAGAGCGTCGCCCCGGCGGCCCTGGAGGAGCGGGTGCGTTCGCATCCGCTGGTCGCGCAGTGCGTGCTCGTCGGCAACGACCGGCCGTACGTGGCCGCGCTGATCACCCTCGATCCGGAGGGCATCGCGCACTGGCTGTCGATGCGGGGGCTGGCGCAGCGGCCGCCGGCCCAGCTGGTCCGGGACCCGGACCTGGCGGCGGAGGTGAGGCGGGCGGTGGTGGCGGCGAACACGCTGGTCTCACAGGCCGAGGCGATCCGGACGTTCCGGGTGCTGGAGGAGCAGTTCACGGAGGAGCGGGGGCTGCTGACGCCCTCGCTGAAGCTGAAGCGGCGGGCGATCGAGAAGAGGTACGCGCAGGAGGTCGCCGCCCTGTACCGGGCCTGAACCCCCTCCCGGGGTGGTCGGGCCGCCCGGCGGGAATACGCCGGTCCGGCGGCGGGTTCCCGACGACGTCCGACGCATCCGACGAGATCCGGCGACGCCCGGCGACCCCGAGGGAAACGACAGCACGTGAACCAGGTCCCCGCCATCACGCTCAACAACGGCACCTCGATGCCCCGGCTCGGGTTCGGTGTCTGGCAGATTCCCGACGACGAGGCCGAGGCCGCGGTCGGGACCGCACTGGAGGCGGGCTACCGCAGCATCGACACGGCGTCCGTGTACCGCAACGAGCCGGGCACGGGCAAGGCCGTCGCTGCGTCCGGACTCCCGCGCGAGGAGCTGTTCGTCACCACCAAGCTGTGGAACAGCACGCGGCGGAGGTGGCGTCGCAAGGAGGTGCTGCGGGCGTTCGAGGACTCGCTCTCCCGGCTCGGCCTCGACTACGTCGACCTGTACCTGATCCACTGGCCGCGTCCGATGCGCGACGACTTCCTGTACATCTGGGAGGCGTTCGAGGAGATCGCGGCGAGCGGCCGGGCCCGCGCCGTCGGCGTGTCGAACTTCCGCCCTGCGGACCTGGACCGGATCGGGGAGCGCAGTTCGTTGGTGCCGGCCGTGAACCAGGTCGAGCTGCACCCGCTGTTCCCGCAGGCCGAGCTGCGCGCGGAGCACGCCCGGCGCGGCATCGCCACCGAGGCCTGGTCGCCGCTCGGCCAGGGCCGGCGGCTGCTGACGCTGCCCGCGGTCGCCGCGGTCGCCGCCCGGCACGGGCGCACTGCGGCCCAGGTGGTGCTGCGCTGGCACCTGCAGCTGGGGAACGTCGCGATCCCGAAGTCGGTGACCCCGTCGCGGATCCGGGAGAACCTGGACGTGTTCGGTTTCGAGCTGGACGCCGCCGACATGGCCGCCCTCGACGCCGTCGCGCACGGGCCGCAGGCGGGGCGGATCGGGCCGGACCCGGCCGTCTGCGACCTCTGAGCGGGGGCGGGCATGGGTGTCCCCGACGGGGTGTACCGGGTGCGGAACGTGGCGAGCGGGCTGCTGCTGCGGGTGGAGAGCGGCAACCGGGTGGGGGTGGGCCCCGAGGGTCCGCCGGTGCCGGCCGCCGCTCTGGAGTGGCGGATCTCGCCCGTGCACAGCGGCGGCGGGATCGTCCACGTCGTGAGCGTGCACAACGACAGGCGGCTGGACGTGGCGAACGCGTCGACGGAGAGCGGCGCCCGCGTCCAGGTGTGGCGGCCGAACGCCTTCGGCGCGCAGGAGTGGGTGGGGGGGGGGGGCACCCGCGCAAACCGGGGGTGGGGGGGGGGGGGGGGCACAAGCACGGGTGGGGGGGGT
>NZ_JBHXTC010000057.1:39381-47733 GCF_042677605.1 Streptomyces sp. NPDC127106
GGGCCGCGGGCCCCGGCCCCCCGCGTCGGGGGGGCCCGCCCTCCCCCCGGCGCGCGGCTGCGCCCCCCCCCCCCCCACCCCCCCCCCCCCCCGGGGGTCGTGTCGCTGGTCGCCTGCATCAGCGGGTTGTCGCTGGAGGCGGACGGGGAGGGCCTCGCCCGGCAGTGCGAGGACACCGATTCGCCGGCGCAGTGGTGGCGGCTGGAGCCCGTCTGACCGGTGCCCGCCCGGGGGAACCGCCACCCCGGGGAACCGCCCGGGGAACCGGCGGCCCCGGGGCCTGCGGGTGTGTCAGCTCGCCCCGTGGGCCGGGGCGAGGGTCTCGACGCGTTCCGCGAGGGTGAAGTCCGTCTCGGTGACGGAGTCGCCCGCGCTGTGCGTGTTCATCGACAGCCGGACGGTGTTGTAGCCGAGGGTGAGGTCGGAGTGGTGGTTCAACTCGTCCTGCACGGCGGCGATGTGGGCGACGAGCGCACTCGCCGCGACATGGGAGCCCAGCCGGTAGGTGCGGCTGATCCGGTCGCCCTCGAACGCCCATCCGGGCAGTTCCCGCAACCGGTCCTCGATCTCCTTCTGCGAAAGCGGCTCGGCTGCCATCGGCATGCTCCTTCCCCGTGCGGGACGAACTCCTGACGTGGGCTCAAGGTTCCCACAACCGGGGCCCTCGGGAAGGGTGCGCGCGGCGGGACGCGCGGCCTTTCCGCTGTGGCGGCGTCCCGCTTCGCGGACCGTGGCCGACCTGCGGGAAGGCTCCCTGAGGTAGCGTCATGCGCATGGCGACCACGACACGTGCGGGCAGCGGCTCCGTCGGATCCCTGCTCCGCTCCTGGCGTGAGCGGCGCGGCATCAGCCAGTTGGAGCTGGCGGGCCGCGCCGACTCCTCCGCCCGCCACATCAGCTTCATCGAGACCGGCCGGTCCAGGCCCAGCCAGGAGATGGTGCTGCGGCTCGCGGACCGCCTCGACGTCCCGGTACGTGAGCGCAACGCGCTGCTGCTCGCCGCCGGGTACGCCCCCCACTACGCGCAGACCCCGATGGACGACCCGGCGATGGGCACCCTCCGCGAGGGCCTGGAGCGGCTGCTGACGGGCTACGAGCCGTACCCGGCGCTGGTCGTGAACGCCATGTACGACGTCGTCGCCGCCAACCGGGGCATCGCCATGCTGCTCGACGGGCTGCCGGAGCACCTGCTGACCCCGCCGCTGAACGCGATGCGGATCACCCTGCACCCGGAGGGGCTCGCGCCGCGGATCCACAACCTCAGTCAGTGGCGCGGGCACCTGCTGGCGCAGATGGAGCGGCAGATCGCGCTGGCCCGCTCCGCGCCGCTGCGCGCCCTGTACGAAGAGGTCGCCGCGTACCCGGTGGCCGCCCGCCCGGGCGACGCCGAACCCGCCGAGCCCGTCCCGTACATCGCGCTGCCACTGGTCATCGAGCACGACGGGCACCGGCTGTCCTTCGTGTCGTCCATCGCGACGTTCAACACACCGATGGACGTGACCGTCGCCGAGCTGGCCATCGAGACGATGCTCCCGGCCGACCCGGCAACGGTGAAGTACCTGCGTTCACTGGGGCCCTGAAGCCCCGGTCCCACGCCCGGTCGCGGTCGCGGTCGCGCGCAGCGACAGCTGCTGGAGCAGGGCGAAGCCGGCGACGGTGAGGGCCTGGGCCGGGATCCAGGCCAGGCCCGCCGCGGTGGGCGCGTCCCACAGGAAGAGCGAGGCCAGGCTGAGCACGACCCAGACGCAGTTGGCCTCGATGACAAGCTTCACCCCGAAGACCGGGGGCCGGCGGCGGGAGGCCAGCCAGCCGACGCCGGCGGCGTAGGCGGTGAGGAAGAGGCCGAGCTCGAACAGGGTGGCCGGGCCGATGCCGAGCAGCCGCCCGATCGGGGCGCTGAAGGCGGCGTACGCGAGGCCGTTGGCCCCGGTGACGAGGGCGTCGAGGGCAAGGAAGCGGCGCAGCGCGGTCTGCGGGGCGGCGGTGCGGGCGAGGCCTGCGATCAGGGTTGCGGACATGGCGGATCAGCCTCCGTGAAGGTCGGGGTCGAAGGGCCGTGCGAGGCGCCGGCGGACGGACGGCCGGGAGGCGGCGCGGGGGCTCCGCGGGCTTCCGTGTACCGGTGCCCCCACTGTGCCGCGCGCCCGCGGCGGGGTCGATTACCTCCGAGGTCATGCCGGGCAGCGCGGTGCGCCGGGCGGTGCGCCGGGCGGCGCGGGTCGCGCCAACCTTCTTTGACTCACATCGCAAGAAACGTTGGGGTTCTTATGTCCCGCTGCGACCCGGAGGGCTAGGCTGCACGAAGTCGAAGCTCTCGAACGTCCAGTCGACATACGGAGAACCTCACGGTGGCATCCGACGCCCGGCCCGACCTCGCCACGACCTGGTCGCGCGTCGCGGCGTTGGCGGCGGGACGCGGCCAGGACCCGGCCGAGGTGCTGGACACGGAGCGGCTGGGCCGGCTGAGCGGGGTGGAGCCGGAGCTGATCCCCGCGGTGGTGGCCGGGACGGCCCCCGCGGTCCCGCTGTGCGAGCGGGTGCACCGGCGCTTCCTCCGGCTGCGGGCCACGCGCCGCGACCGGCACGGCCGGGAGTGGCCGCTGGCCGCCATCGCCGACGAGTTCGACGCGCCCGGCGCCTCCTTAGGCCCGCTCAACGCGGGCACCGGGATGCCCGGGCTCGGCCACGCCGCCGGTGTGCAGCGGTTCTTCGGGGTGTACGCGGGCTTCCTGCTCGCCGACAGCAAGAGCGCGGTGGAGCGGGCACTGGCCACCACCGCGGGCGAAGCCTGTACCAGGGCCGCGGCGGGCGCCCCGGTGACCGGCTCCGGCGCCGCGGACGACCTGGATCACCTGTCGTACCTGACGGGCATGCCCCCGCACGCCGTCGCGCAGACCCTCGACGGCCGGCCGCCCCGGCTGCCGCTCAAGGAGCAGGTCCACCAGCGGTTCACGCACCTGCGCCGCACCCGCCGGCGGCCGGACGGGCAGGCCCACTCGCTGACCGCCATCGCCCGGTCCTTCGACGCGTCCGGCCAGTCGCTGACCCGCCTGGCCCGCGGCGACGGGCTGCCCAACCTCGCCGCGGCCGCCGGGATCCAGCGTTTCTACGGGGTCGAGGGCGGTTTCCTGCTGGCCGACGACACCGAGGCCCTCGCCACCGCCCTCGCCGGCATCGAGTACGGGCTGCGGTCCGCGGAGACGGACGCGGAAGACCCGATGCTCGCCGTCCTGCGGGCGCACGACGTGCGCAGCATCGTCACCCGGGCCGGCCGGCTGTCCGCGGCGGGCTGGAAGTCGCTGGCCGACCACTTGGACGATCTGCTGGCGCGGGAAGGCCTAATCGGGGGCCCGGGCGCGCACCGTGAACACCCGGCCCGCACGGCACGGGGCCGTGAAGACACCGCCGAGGGGGGAGCGCCATGAGGACCACACGGACCATGCGGAAGCTGGGCGCGGATCTGCTGGCGGAGGTGCGCCTGACGCCGCCGGCCGATGCCGCCGCGATCATCGGAAGCCTGTGCGAGGCGTACGGCCGCAGGCGCGGCGGCCGGCCCGTGGACTTCCGCTTCGCCGGATTCCCGCCGGACACGGCCAGCGGACTGTGGCTGGAGCTCGCGGACCGCGACCTACTCATCATCGAGGAGCGCACCCGGCCCGAGCACCAACTCGTCATCGCCTGCCACGAGTTATGGCACCTTGAGGAAGGCACCTGCGACGGTCACGGGCCGGGCATGGCCGTGGCCGCCCGGCTCGCGGGACGCCACGGCGACCTTGCGGAACTGCTGCACTCCGAGACCGGTCTGGGCAGCGTCGTACGACAGGCGGCCGCCCGCGCGGACCACGAGGACCCCGCGGAGGTCCGGGCCGAGACCTTCGGCCTGCACCTCGGCAAGATCCTCAAGGGCTATCTGCAGCCGCCCTGCCAGGAACCGCTCCCCGAGGCCATCGAGCGCATCAAGTCCTCGCTCGGCTGGGGCCGTTGAGTGCACCCCTGCGGCGCAGCCCGGCGCCGCGGCGGCCACCGGCCCGCCCGTCCCGCCGCCCCTGCCGACGCACCTCACGCGCCGCTGCCCCCGCACGGCCCCGACAGAGAGCCCACCACACACGATGACCCAGCCCACCCCGCCCCGCCACGCCGTCGTCATCGGCGGCAGCATGGCCGGCCTGCTCGCGGCAGCGGTGCTCGCCGAGCACGCGAAGGTCACGATCATCGACGCCGACACGCTGCCCGACAGCCCGGCGCCGCGGCGCGGGCTCCCCCAGGCCCGGCACGTCCACGTCATGTGGTCGGGCGGGGCGCGCGCCATCGAGAGGATCCTGCCGGGCATCACGGAGGCCTGGATCGCGGCGGGTGCCATCCGCCGGAGCCTGCCCACGGACCTGGTCACCAAGACGGCACAGGGCTGGATCCCGCGCTGCGGGGAGAAGCAGTTCAACATTTCGTGCAGCCGCGACCTGCTCGACGCCGTGGTCCGCGCCCGCGTGACGGGCCTGGGCGGTGTCACCACCCTGCAGCAGAGCCGGGTGCGGGCGCTGGAGGGGACGGCGGCCCGCGTCACCGGCGTCCGCGTCGACACCCCCGGGCAGGAGGGCCTGCTGGTCACCGCCGACCTCGTCGTGGACGCCAGCGGGCGCGGCTCCCGCTCCCGGGCCTGGCTCCAGCAGCTCGGGGTGGGCGGGATCCGACAGGCCCAGGTGGACTCCGGGCTGGTGTACGCGACCAGGATCTTCGAAGCGCCGCCCGGGGCCCACGAGATGGGCTTCCCCATCGTCAACGTGCAGTCCGACCCACGGGTTCCCGTGCCGGGGCGGACTGCGACGATCGTGCCCATCGAGAACGGCCAGTGGCAGGTCACCCTGTCGGGCACCCGCGGCGGCCAGCCCACCGGCGACCCTGACCGGTTCATCCCGTTCGCCAAGGGTATCCGGGACCCGGTCGTCGGCGAGCTCCTCGAAGGCCGCAAGCCGCTCACCGACGTCGCCGTCACCCAGGGCACCGCCAACCGGCGGGTCTACTTCGAGAAGGCCGACCTGCCCGACGGGTTCTTCGCCGTCGGGGACTCGGTGGCCACCTTCAACCCGCTGTACGGGCAGGGCATGACCGTCGCCGCCCAGGGCCTGCTGGCCGTACGGGCACTCCTGCGCGCCAAGGGGCCCGCCCGCCCCTCGTTCGGCCGCGAGGCGCAGCGGGCGCTCGCCCCGATGGTGGCCACCGCCTGGGAGCTGGCCACCTCCCAGGACATCCTCTACCCCGGGGCCACCGGGATGCGGCCGCGGGCCGGCGTCGGCCTGCTGAACGCGTACGTCAGCCGGCTGGTGACGGGCGCGACCACCCGGGAGGCGCTGACGGCCGCGTTCCTCCAGGTCATCACGATGAGCAGCCCGCCCACGTACTGGATGCGCCCCTCGGTGGTGTGGCAGGTGCTGCGCGCCTCGGACCGGGGCGCGCTGCAGGCGCCGCCGCTGACCGCGGCCGAGCGGGCCGTCGCGGGGCTCGACCCGGCGGCCGGGCGGGCCGGACCCGCGGCCCCCGGTCCGGGCGGCCCCGGTCCGGGCGGCCCCGGTCCGGGCGGCCCCGGTCCGGGCGGCCCCGTCGATCCGGTGGGCCCGGTCGGCCAGGCGCGATGACGGACGGGCTCATCCTCTACGTGCCGGGGTCGGTGCTGATCCTGGCGTTGCTGATCAAGGCGCCGACGCTGCGCAGGAACTGGGACCAGCCGCTGATGCGGGCGGTGTGCACGCTGCTGGTCGTCGGCTGCCTCGTGATGTTCCTCGCGGCGCCGCCGACGATCTCGGCGGTGAACGGGCTCACGGGCATCACCAATTTCTCCGCGCCGCTGGTGTACGCGGTGCTCACGGCGTTCTCGGGGTCGTGCGTCGTCCTGGTGCTGCACTGGGGCGGTGGCCCGCCCGCGGTGGTGCGCCGGGCGACGCGGCTCACGTCGGTGGTGTTCGGGGCCGTCGCCGTGCTCATCGTCCTCCTGTTCGTGATGGGGGACGCGCCGGTCGAGCGGGTGCGGGACCTGGACACGTACTACGCCAACACGCCCTGGGTGCGCGAGATGATCGTCTGCTATCTGCTGGCGCACCTGGCGGGCAGTTCGGCCCTGACGGGCCTGTGCTGGAAGTGGCTGCTGCGGACGGACCCGTCGCTGCGGCCGCTGCGGACCGGGCTGGCGCTGATCGTGCTCGGCGGGGTGGCGGACCTGGGCTACCTGGTGGTGAAGTGGGCGGCCGTGGGCGCCCGGTGGGCGGGCCGCGACTGGGACGGGCTGTCCACGTACGCGGCCCCGCCGCTCGCGGCATCGTCGGCCCTGATGGTGGGGGCCGGGTTCATCGTGCCGCTGGTCGGCGGCTCGGAGGCCTGGCGGGACTACAGCCGGTACCGGCGGCTGCGCCCGCTGTGGAAGGCGCTGCGCGGCTTCGCCTCGCCGAGTGTGCGGACGGTGCCGCTGACCTGGTGGTCGCCGATCGGGATCCGGCTGATCCACCGGGAGTCGGTGATCGACGACGGGATCCTGGCGCTGGGCTGCTGGTTCGACCCCGGGGTGCGGTGCGCCGCGTACGAGGCCGCGCGCGCCCAAGGCCTGGACGGGCCCCGGGCCTCGCTGGTGGCGGACGCGGCGATGCTGGCGGCGGCCGTGCGGCGCCGGGGGGCCGCCGAGCGGGCGGGCTGTGTCGGGGAGCACCGCAAGGACGCCGACCAGGGACCGGCCGACCCGTACCGGCTGGACTCGACGCCGCTGACGGCACTGGCCCGGGAGTTCCGCTCGTCGCCGATCGTGGCGGCCGTACGCAGCGGCCACGACGACCGCGGAGCGTGACCGGCGGCGTCCACGCGGCCGGGTCGGGCGGGGGGCGCTCAGGCGGCGAGGGCCTCCCCGGGGCCGGGCGCGGGTCCGGGCTCGGGCTCGGGCTCGGGGTTGCGGGCGAGCCAGGCCCCGTACGAGCGGACCCGGCGCCAGTGGCGGAGCTGGTCGAGGGCGAACGCGGCCCGGGCCGAGGCGTGCGGCCGCGGTTCCAGGCCCCGGGCCAGCCGGTGCAGCTGGAAGCGTACGAAGGCCAGCAGGCCGGCTCCGGCCAGGTCCCGGTCCCTCCATCGCAGCCGTTCCACCGTGACGCGTACGTCCTCCCCGGCGCGCCAGCGGGCCGGCAGGTCGGGGCGGAACGCCAGGGCGGAGGCGAGGCCGACGACGGCGAAGCCGCGGTCGAGGACCCGGCCCGCGGTCTGGCTGCGGGCTATCCCTCCGGTCAGCATCAGCGGCATGGTGGCGGACTCGACGAACTGTTCGGCGAAGGCGAGGAAGTAGGCCTCGCGCTCCAGGGTCCGCAGGTCGGCCGTGCGGCCCAGGGTGGCGGGACTCTCGACGCTGCCCCCGGACAGTTCGACCAGGTCGACGCCGAGACCGCCGAGGATCCCGAGGACCCGGCCGGCGTCCTCGGTGTCGAAGCCGCCGCGCTGGAAGTCTGCGGTGTTCAGCTTGACCGCGACCGCGAAATCGTCCCCGACCTCGGCGCGGACGGCCCGGACGACCTCGGTGAGCAGCCGGACCCGGTGGGGGAGGCTGCCGCCCCAGCCGTCGGTGCGCCGGTTGACCAGCGGGGAGAGGAACTGGCTGAGGAGGTAGCCGTGGGCGGCGTGTATCTGGACGCCGTGGAAGCCGGCCTCCCGCGCCCGTCGGGCGGTGACCGCGAAGCGGTGGACGGTGGCCCGGATGTCGGCCTCGGTCATCGCGGTGGGGCGGGCGAAGCGCTTGGTGTGCTTGCCGAGGCTCACCCCGACCTCGGAAGGCGCCCAGGCGGTGCCGGGCATCTCCGCGCCCACCTGCCGGCCGGGGTGGTTAATCTGCATCCAGACCTGGCCCCCGCCCGATGCGGCGGCCCGGGCCCAGCGGCGGAAGGGGCCGAGGGGGGCGTGCGCGTCGAGGACGATCGTCCCGGGCGCTGTCAGGGCCCGGCGGTCCACCATCACGTTGCCCGTGATCAGTAGTCCGGCGCCGCCCTGCGCCCACCGGCGGTAGAGGCGCTCGATGCGCTCGCCGGGCAGCTGCCCGGGCCCGGCGAGGCCCTCCTCCATCGCGGCCTTCGCGAGGCGGTTGGGCAGCCGGCCGCCGTGGGGCAGGTCGAGTGGCGTGAAGAGGTCCATCTGCGCTCCCCCGGACCGCCTGTGGCACGTGTCATCCGTATATGTATTCGGCCGACAAGATACCGTCACGTGTCCGAGAAGCGTCAGTCCCCTGCCGGTCCTGACCGCGGCTGCCGCAGATGCGCGGGGCCCCGGACCGCCCCGGTGTCGTTTAAACAAAATGCGCTGCCGAGCACCAAGCACGTTTAGATCTCGGGGGGGGGC
>NZ_JBHXTC010000058.1:0-31068 GCF_042677605.1 Streptomyces sp. NPDC127106
GGGGCGGGGTGTGGGGTGGGAGGGTTCGGGTGGGGGTGTGGGCGGGTTTTCCTGAGGGGGTTTCAGCGCCCTTCCGGGCGTGGTGTCGGGGGCGGACGCCCTTACGGGCGGACGGGTTTATGGGGGCGGGGTGCGCGGGGGAATTCCGGGACGGCCTTACGGCCTAATTACCGATGCTTCGAATTCCCTTGCAACGTCCCGGGCACACTTCTCCGATATCTCGGGCGTGTGCCACGGACGGACCGTCACACCCTCCAAACCTGATGACACGTCAGAGAATGCGGGACAGGAATTCAGCTCGCCCGGGAAACGAATAGGAAACCACCCAGGAAAAGAAAAGGGAGGCCCTTCCGGGCCTCCCCCACACAACCAACACACCGGCTATCACACCGTCAAAACACCCCGCATTCCAGTCCTTCGGGGGCCGCTGTCCGGCGGCCCCCGAAGGACTGGCGAAGCCTCAGGGCGCGGGGCGAACGCCCGCAGTCAGGCCCCGGTGCGGGTCCGCTGCACACAGGACGACGTGAGCCACAGGCCGGTCCGGCGGAGGTGCTCGCGGCCGGCGGCGCTGCGGGCCCGCGCGGCGGCCTCGCGGTTGTAGGCGGCGTTCTCGCGCAGTTCCTTCGCCTCCTGCGAATCCCCGACCGCGTTACGCGCTTCGAGCCGGTCGGCGATCTCGTCGAGCTGCGCCGCGCTGGTCTCCTGATAAGTGGCGTAGTGCTCGGTGGCCTTGTCCACATCGCCAGCCCACACATGGGTGGCGCAGCAAAGAACGGGCTTCTTCACGGGTGTCTCCTTGGAACGAGATACGAACTCGGGGAAGGCCGACTGCCACCATCGACCCAACGAGACAACAATAGCAAGCATTCATCACTCATGTCTAGGTGGGGCCACTCCGGCATCCACCCCACCCCAACCCCCGACACCACCCCCCTTGGGGAAGTCAGGAGTAGGCGCGTGCCTCGGGTGCAAGAACCCCGTGCGCCGGCCGCTTCCGCCAGCCCAGCCGGGTAGGTGGCCCGCTACTCGTCGAACAGGGGCAGTTCGTCGGTCTCGTCGGCGTCCGCATCAAACAGGACGTAGGCGCAGTCGTGGGCATGGGCCAACTTCACGATGGCAAGGAGCTCTGCGGGCCAGCCGAAGGCCGCAGCTCGCTCGACAGCGGATTCGGGCGCGTACATCAGCCAGCCGTGCCCCGTCGGGTACGCCAGCACCCCCTCGAAGGTATCGAGAGCATCCCGGGCAGGGGCGCTCAAATGGCTGGTACAGAGATCAAGGAACGGACGAATCCGCGGACTCCGGTGGCCGGCGTGCGACATACAAGGCTCCATATCCCGCCGATGCGATCCGACGGCAGTTCGGTGAGAGCGGTACCGGGAGCAGCCCCACGGCTGCTCCCGGCCAGGAAGGGCGAGGAGCGGCCTCCGGCTGCTCCCCAATTCGAGCTAGACAGTCACGAGCCGAAAGGCCCGCTCCATCACGTCGTCCGCGGTCCCCGTGATCACCCGCTCCGCGCGAGCAGCGCTCTTCAGATCCGAGGTGGCGCCGCGCGCCGGGGCGACGTGGTTGGCGTACTCGGTGATCGCGTTGTAGCCCGCCCACGCCGTTCCACGGATACCTGCCTGCGTGTCCGCGTTCTCGAACAGGTTCCGGATCGTGTTCCAGCGGGTGAGCTGGTTGTTCTTCTTCCGGGTGCTGTCGCCGTTGGCGACAGGCCACAGCTGTTCCACGACCGACCGGAGCATGGGGGTGGTCATCTCCGCGTCCAGCATGCGCTGGGCGGCCTTCTCGAACTCCTCGGCGTACTTGAAGGTGAGTCCCAGAGCCTGGCGGGCCTGGGCGATGCGGCCGCGGGCGCCAGAGGTGTGGCGGACCGTGTAGCTGCTCTTCGCGTTGCGGAGCCCGGCCCGCAGGGTGTTGGCGCACACCACCCGCACGGGGGTGACGACGATCCGGAACGCGCTGGAGCCGTCGTGGGAGTTGAACGCGGCGATGTAGAGGTCCACCTCGTCGCTCCGGCCGATCGTCATCGACTGGGGCAGCTTCATGGTCAAGAAGACCTGGCGGCCGCCGCGCAGCGAGCCCGCGGTCTCGAAGTGAGCGCCGGACTCGTCGACCAGGTAGTTCAGGAACTCCGCGTGCTCTTCGTTCTGGACCGGGGTGTAGTCCGGGCCCACCACGCCGAGCGTCTCGGGACGCCCGGTCTTGGGGTGGGTACGCACGCTCGCGCGGTGGTTCGGTACGTCCAGCAGCGTCGCGCCCTCGGCCGTCAGCTCGGTCGCGTGCAGGCCGACGAGGCGGACGTTCCAGCCGTCCAGCGCGGCCAGGCGCATCGCGTCCTCAGCCGTCAGGGCCTCCGTCGTCACGGTGCCAAGCCGGTGCCAGGCGCTCTTCTGCGCACTCACGAACGCCGCCGTACCGTCGCTGAACTGCTCAATCAGGTGCGCCATGGAACTCTCCTCACAGAAATGTGTCTTCCGGTGTCCGTCGGCTGCCACCGCCGACCAACGAGAAAACTATAGCATTTATTCGTCACTCACGTCCAGCTGGAGCCCCTTCTCCATCGCCCCACCGCCAATGCCCAACATCACGCCCGTTGGGGAGTCAGGGGTAGGTGCGTGGGTCGGGTGCAGGAACCCTCAACCATCTGACTTGGTTCGTGTCGTACTTTGAAGCTGTGAGCCGCGGCTAGAGCCCGGGGTGGCTGTTGAGCTGGAGAGGCAGGGCTCCGGAACCCCGAACTATCTGACTTGGTTCGTGACGGACTTTGAAGTTCGTGGCGTGTCCGGGCCCATCCGACCCGGCCGGCTCGGGATGATCAGCGCATGAGTGCGGAGCTGCCTGCGGGGCAGTGGGACGAGTTGTGGCTGCCGTTGCGGCCGTACGCGACGAACCGGCTGCAGGAGGGGATCCGGCGCGAGCGTCGTCCGGTGGCCATGACCCGTCGGTACGTGGAGGCGAACCCGTCGGCGATCAGCAATCTCCTCGTCGTGGATGTGGACCACGCGGACGCGGTGCTGCGGGCGGTGTCGTCGGTGGGGTCGCACCCGCTGCCCAACGCGGTCGTGGAGAACCCGGTGAACGGGCACGCTCATGCGGTGTGGGCCCTGGCAGAGGCGGTGACGCGGACCGAGTACGCCCGACGCAAGCCCCTCGCCTACGCCGCAGCCGTCACCGAGGGCCTGCGCCGCGCGCTGGACGGTGATGCGGCGTACTCGGGGCTGATGACGAAGAACCCGCTGCACACGGACTGGAGCACTGAATGGCTCCACGGCGGTCTTCACACGCTCGGTGGCCTGGAAGAGGCGCTGGGCGGTCACATGCCGGCGACGCGCTGGCGGGAGACCAAGCGCTTTCGCACCAACATCACGGGGCTGGGGCGTAACTGCTCGATCTTCGAGACGGCCCGGACCTGGGCGTATCGAGAGGTTCGCCACCACTTCGGCAGTCCCGACACCCTGCACGCCGCGATCCACGCGGAAGTGCACACCCGGAACACCCAGTTCGCGGAGCCTTTGCCACAGGTGGAGGCGCGTGCGATCGCCAACAGCATCCACCGGTGGATCACGACGCGATCAAGGATGTGGAAGGACGGCGCGGCCGTGTACGAGGCCACCTTCGTCGCCATCCAGTCCGCCCGCGGCAAGAAGAGCGGCCAAGCGCGCGCGGCGCGCCGGGACGAGCGAACCGCCGCCATGCTCGACTACATGAGAGGGAAGTCGTGACGCAGCAGCCCAGGCGTGAGCGCCGGCCGGTGACGGCGCGTGAGCTCGCGGACCGGTTCGGAGTGTCCCCGCGGACGGTACTGCGCATGGTCTCCGAGGAACGCGCGGCGTACGAGGGCCGGTCCCGGCAGCGCCGAGACCGAATCGTCGAGCTCCACCGGCAGGGGCTGAAGGGCTACGAGATCGCGCGGGAACTGTCGGTGTCCCCCGGGCTGGTGTCGATCCGGCTCAAGGAAGCCCGGGCAGCCGGTGTCGACCTCACCCCTACGACGCTGCCCATTGAGGTCGTTGACGAGCCCCGAACCTCCAACCCCGAAGTGGGCGCGTCCGACCCACAAGTGACCGTGGTCACCGCGCCCGGGCCTGCAGTAGCACCGGGCGCACATGCCGACGGCCCACCGCCCGGAAGGCAGACGGGCCATCAAGCGGCGGCCCCCGCCAACAGTTCAGGTCGTTAGACCCGTGCAGAGTGAAGGAAACACGGACCAGAGCGGTTCGACGTGCCGACGCCTCGGCGGACGGCAACGCCGCGCCACCCCGTCCTTCCCGGGACGACCGGGGGCCAAAAGCGCGGAGAGGCGGCCCAGCGGGCGGTGCTACATGCTCCCCTCCGCGCCATACCACTGGAGAGGCTGGCCGGTGACTGCGGCAACGCACTCGAAGTCGCGGTCCCGATGCAGGAGAGTGAGGCCCCGCAACTCGGCAGTCGCGGCGACGACGAGGTCGACCGCACCAGCCCGGCGCTGCTTGCCCTGTTTCACGAGGACCTCCTGGACCTGCCAGGCCCGGTCGTAGGCGCGGTCGTCGACAGGAACCCAGCCGAAGATCAGCCGCATGTCCTCAATGCCGCGCGCCCTGTCGGCCGCCGACCGGGCGCTGTAAAAGAACTCCAGCTCCGTGACGGGGCACGTGGCGATCAGGCCGGCGGCCGCCGCCTGGTCCCAGCCGTACTGCTCCGCGTCACCCCGCATGAAGCGAGCCAGGGCGCTGGTGTCGATCAGGTAGAGCGCCGCGTTCACCGCCGGTAGTTCCGCTTGTCCTCGAACAGCGTCAGATCGAAAGCGCCCTCGTCGGCCGCGGCGCGCAGGCGGGCCAGGGCCAGCGCCCGCCGCCTGTTCTCCAGCACCTCCCGCAGGGCGGTGTTGACCGTCTCCTTCTTGGTACTGGTCCCCAGAGCCTTGGCCACCTCCGCGACCAGCTCGTCATCAAGATCGATCACCGTACGAGCCATGACACTCCTCCATATATCAACGATGAAGCAAAGTATATCGCCAAACCCTCTGGGGCTCGGGGCCGGCCGAGACCGCCCCGGCGGCCTTGGCCGCCTAGTCTCAACCAACGCCCTGAACACCCCGTCGGCGCGCACAGCCGCGGCGTCGCCCCGGCCACGACGCCGCGGGCTCGGGCACGGGTGGAAGGGCATCGACACCGGCTGAAGGATGCCAGTGTCGGCAGTGTCACGAGGTGAGGTCGGTGAGCAGGTCTCGCAGAACGTGCACGTCGGCGCACCTGCCTGCCAGGTACTCGACCTGAGCGGCCAGGCCCTGGTTGTTCACTTCGCTGGCCTGCTCCGCGAACGCTTCGTGCACGGCTACGTCAAGCACGTCTCCGTCCAAGGCGAGGGAGTCGAGAAGTTCGGCGATCTCCTGGGCACTGACCCGCCCCGGCAGCGGAGCCTGCACGCGGCGCTCCCCGGAGCCGTACGGGTTCGGCGTGCCGGTCGCGCGCAGCAGCACCTCCCACTCCACCCCGTCGGGCCAGTGCCCCACGTGGACGCTGCCGTCCCCGTACAGGTCTGCTGCAGCGAAGAGCAAGTCAGGGTCGTCCTCCCGCTCGATGGCGACGGACACCGCCCCCTCCGGGGGCGCTTCGAGGGTGGCGAGGACGGTTCCGTGGTCGTCCGTGATGAGGAATCGCATGAAGGCTCCTTCGACGGGCCGGGCCCCGGGCGCACCCTGGCGCCCGGGGCGGAGAACGAGGGACATGGGTCAGGCGATGTCGAGGATCACCGCGACGACACGCTTGGTGACCTCTTCCAGGCCGTCGGAGGCGCTGGTGCAGTCGAAGTACTCCATGAGGAAGGTCGGCTCGGCATTCTTGTCCGCGTGGACGTAGAGGTCTCCCTCGTGGTCCACGCCCACGATGAACCGGGCGCCGTCCCGGGTGGTGATCTCGCCGACGACGCCCCAGTAGCCCGACTCGGCGTGCCAGTCGTCGCCGAGGAGCTTCACCGCCTGGCGGGCGATGTCCGAGATGGAGAACGGGTACTCGGTGCCGGGTGCGGGGTCGTACCGATCCGTCGTCATGGTCATCTGAGATCCTCTCGATCGTGCCTTCGGGTTTGGTTGGCTGCCACCACCAACCATTGAGATAACTATACCATGCATGTATCACTTTCGGGGCTTGGTGCGCTCCCTGGGCACCTGGAGTCTCTGGTGTCCGCACCAGCGGGACCCGCTGCCCGGAGCCGGGGCCGGCTCCTCCGCCAGGCCCCGGCCACAGCCTGATCAGACCCCGGGCGGGGCGCTTGCGGCACCGCTCCGGCTGCGAGCCAGGTGAGCACACCGGATTCCACCGCCCGGGTGCCATTCCAGGACCGGCTCGACCGACGCCCCGTGCTCTGCACACCAGGAGACGGGAACAACGCCGCCGCAGGCGTGCCGCTTGCACGGGCAGGCCTCTCCCGATCCCGCGTAGGCGAGGCCGTGGCGCACCACTCCGCCCGCCTGGCTGTCTGAGGCGGCGCCCCGGAGGGCGGCCGGCCACGCCAGGGTCACCTTCAGTCCCCCCGATCCGTTCCTGAACAGGTCGATGATCCGCACCTCGCCGGGCACCGCCAGCGGCGCCGCTCCGGGCACCGCCAGCCTGCGCAGCGGCGCTCCGAACTCCCCGGCCGTGAGCTTGGCCAGCGTGTCGGCGTCGTCCTCGGTGGTCCAGCCCGTCAGCTGGTCCTGGTCCTGGGCGTCGTCCGCCAGGAGCAGCAGCGGGCCGTCGAGCCGGAGCCTGGTCGCGCCTTCGCCGCCACCGAGGATCAGCGTGGCCGGCGGGATCTGGGACGGGATCTCGATCTTGTCGTGGTCGAGGAGCCAGCTGGCCACCGCGCTGCGGTCGAATTCCGGGTGGATGTCCGTCCCGCCGACCGGGGCCGGGAAGTCGGCGTGCCGCCGGCGCCAGTTCACCACCGCGGCGCGGCCCACTCGGGCGATCCTGGCCACCTCTGCCAGCAGCACCACGTCTCGCCCGGGTGCGACCGGCGCGAGGCCGGCGAGCGGCGAGCGGCGGCCGGGGGGCACCGTGCGCAGCGCTTCCCAGTCCACTCCGGGCCGCAGGACCGGGAGCAGGGCGAGATCGACCCCCGAGTAGAGGGGGACCTTGGTCCAGCCGCCGTGGGACTTGTAGTCGATCATCACGGAGCCCGTAGGGGAGATCCATCCGAGCCTGACGACCTGGTCGAAGTCGACCCTGCGCACGCCCAGGCGGACCGCGGCCTGGTCCGGGCCGAAGGGGACGTGGCGGTCCAGGAGCGCGGGCAGGTCCCGGCGGCGGGCGAGGGCGGCCAGCTGGTCCGGATGGACGTCGGGGCACGTCGCTTCCCCGCCGAGCCAGACCAGAAGGCCGGCCTTCACCAGGTGGCCGACCGCTGCAGCCGTCACCCGCGGGCGGCACCGCGGCAGCGGCTGGCCCAGGGCCTCGGTCAGCCGGTCCGCCGCCTGCCCTGCGGCCATCGGCCCGCGCAGGGCGGCGCGGACGCCTTCCGCGTCCGCCCCGTCGACCGCGGACCGGGACCACTGGCCCGGCCCCGCGTCCGCCGGCGGGACCAGTCCGGACCCTGCCGCCCACCGCCATGCGGCCACCGGGACTCCGAGCCTGCCGGCCGCCGCCTGCTCGTCGTAGAACTCGCGCTGCTTGCCCATCACGAACTCCTCTCCGGGCCCCCGTCTGGAGCCACGTCCGAAAGATTGCGAAAGATCCCATTTGTTGTCAATGTCCATGTTTTGAGCGGCAGTTGGGGGCGCACCGCCAGATCCCCGCCCGCGTACGCGAGGGGTGAATTCACTCCTGCGGGTGAAGCCGGAGCCGTCGGGCAGGCCGGTGGACGGCGCCCCGGCCGTCGTGGTCCGGGGCGCCGTCCCGGCCGCCCGCGAGCTGCCGGCGCGTGCTGGAAGCGCCCCGATCCGGGCCCTGCACGTGGCGGACCGAGACGAGTCCTTCCGCGGGCAGGGGCCTGGGCTGCGTCGGGTGGAGATTCAGGACTGGGCCGTCGCCTCGCCGGACTCCGGCCAGGTGTCCCAGGGCCACAGTCCGCCGATCGCGTAGCGGCCCTGGGCGTCGGGGGTGACGCGCTCTGCGCCGGGCTCGTCCCGATAGGTGGCGTCCCAGGTGAACGTGAGCGTGCCGTCGTACTCGAACGCTGCCGTGAGGCCGCAGTTGTCCCGGTGCAGGTCGTCGACGATGCGTTGCGCGGTCTCGCCGGTGAAGAGGTAGGTGTCGTACGGGGATCGCGACGCTGTGGTGGGTTGTCCGGGGTAGGGCCCGTACTCCGTTCCGTCCACCGTCAAGAGCTCAAGGGACGCGGCCGGGGCGGGCATCTGCGGGGTTGGGCTCGGTGTGGCGTCGCCCGGGTCGTCTCCGGTGCGCAGGCGGGCCGGAGCGGGCACGACCGTCACGCTGTGGGCTGGGACCGCGTAGCGGGTGCGGCCGGCTCCTCCGGTCTCACGCGGACGGGAGGTTCGAAGGACGTCGACGGTGATCCGTCCGGTGGGGCTGAAGCTCTGGACAACGCCTTCCACCATCTCGGTCGAGTGGGCGCTGCGGCCCCACTTCCGGGGGAAGAGGACGTGGGCGCGGTGTGTGATCGGGGTTCCTCGCCAGTCGAGCATCAAGGTGGGGTACCTCCTGCGGGTGTGTGTTCGGGCCGGCGGGGTGCCACTCCCCGCCGGGGGGGGGGCGGGGCGGGGGGGGGGCCCCCCCCCCGGGGGGGGGGGGGGGGGGGCGGCGCGCCCCACCCCCGCGGGTGTCTGTTCGCTCAGGAGAGGCGGACGTGCATCAACAGGTGCTTGTAGCCCTGGCCAGCCAGCTCGGGGCCCTCGGTGAAGAGTCCGGGCTTGCTGATCTGCCCGTTCTTCATCTCGCCCAGGTGCAGGGTGATGGTGTCGCCGGTGAACGTGCCGAGCGCGTCCAGCAGGAAGCTCGGGTTGAAGGCGGCGAGGCCGCCGCGCAGGCCTTCGCCGGTGCCGTGGGTGATGGTCATCGGGATGGACATGCCCTTGGTGCGGGCCTCGCCTTCGGCCGTGTCCAGCCGGGGGGCGACCGTGAGGTTGCCGTCGGTGTCCCAGGCGAACATGACGGGGACACCCTTGAGGCCCTTGGCGGTCAGGACTCCCTGCGCCTTCTTGACGGCCCGGACGGTCGTGGCGCGGTCGAGCCGGACCGATGTCTCGCACGCCTTGGGGAACAGCGACTGGTACTTGGGGAGGCTGCCGTCCAGCGAGCGCATCGTGATGGTGATGGCGCCCAGCGACAGGGTGGCGCGGGGAGTGGGCCAGGTGGCCACGGGATCCCCTTCGGCATGGTCGTCTTCGAGGATGCCGATACCCACGGGCCCGTCGTGGCTCTTCAGCCGCTTGGCCAGGGCGGAGAGGGTGGCGGCCGGGATGAGCGCGGCCAGCGGCTTCTCCGGAGGCTGCACGGTCGTGGTGACGGGGACTTCCGCGACGGCGAAGCGGTAGCGGTCCGTGGCCGCCATGGTGAGCGTCTCGCCGTCCAGCGTGACCTGGATACCGGTGAGTGCGGGCAGCGTGTCGTCGGTGCCCGCCGCGGGCAGTACGCGGTTGAGCTGGCCGAGGAAGGCCTGCGCGTCCATAGTGGCCATGGCGGGCACGGCCCCCAGCGGCTGGGTGTACGAGTCGGTGTCGTGCGTGGTGATGGGCACCGTGAGGTGCTCGGTGGCCAGCAGGTCCCCGGCGAGCGAGACGCGGGTCTGGGCCGCGACGGCCTTCGTCTCCCCGGCGACCATGGCCGCGAGCGTCTTCTTCAGCTCCGGGAAGTCGAGGAGCGAGGAGCCCTTCCCGGCGGGCGTGGCGGCCGGGACCATGACCGACACCGCGGTGTCGAAGTCGTAGGCGCTGAAGACGACGTGGTTGCCGCCGGTCTCGATCAGCACTCCGCGCTGAGCGGGCGGCTGGGCCTTCGGGGCAATTCCGAATTCAGCGAAATTCAGAGCTTCGATGATCTCCGCGTGGATTCCCGCGAAATTCGCGGTCGGCTTTACGGGCTCCTTTTCCTCCTTCTTTGCTGCGGCGGAGGTAGCGACCTGCGTTTCGGACGTGGTCATGGCTCTCCCTGGAGAGTGAGATGTGGATTCGGCTTGTTGACCGGCTGCCACCGCCGACCAACAAGACAACTATACCATCCATCACTCACAATCAGGGCTGGTCAGATGCTTCAATCGGCCCAATCTGCCTCGGAATCAGGGAGTTAGGGGCCGCGGTCCGTCCCCGGACGCGGCGGAGCCGGCGGCTTGGTGGCCGCGCCCACGGCGCCGTTGCGTCGTTGGACGGGTATGACCACCAGCACGGAGCAGATCGTCGGCGAAACGGCCGCCCTGGCCCTGATGCGCGGGTACCTCGCCGCGGACCCGGAAGCCATCGCGGCCGCCGCGGCGGCGGGTGCCGTGTGCCCGACCACGGCCGCCTACATGCGCCAGCAGACCTCGGGGCTGCTGACCGAAGCCGTCCTCGCCGACCCCGGCTTCTCCCCGTACCACCGCGCGGTGATGGGGCCTGCGGGCATCGAATGGCTGGAGAGCGTGCCTATGGAGACGGCCGTCGCCGAGGCGGTCCTGGCCCTCGCAGGCGACGGCGCAGCCCCGCGTCTCCCTCTGGACGACGCGCAGCTGGCCACCGTCTTCGCGCTCTCCGCCGTCGCCCGCTGCGTGGCCGTGTACGGCCGGGAGGAGACCATGCTGCACCTGGACCGGATCCGGTCCGTAGTCGCCGGCCCCTGAGTCGGCCCTGCCGACGGGCCGGGGGGAACGGCGGCGAGCGCTTCAGGGATCAGGTAGAGCGGGGCTTGACGCTGAACCGCTCGGCGATCCCTGCGGCCAGGAGCCGGTGCGCCTGGAACTGCGTCTCGATCGCGCCCGGCTCGCGCCATGCATCGGCGTCCGCCAGAGCGATCATCGCCTTGCGGACGGCCTGGCCCAGGGTGGCCATGGTCGTCTCGGTGATGATGCGAGTGCCGGCCGGGGCGACAGCGTTGCGCTCCAGGGTGTTGGACCTGTGCAGGAGCACGGGGGTGGCGCTGCATGTGGCGTCGTACGTCTCCTGGAACCAGTTCATCGAGTGGGCCAGCTGCTCGACGTTGCTGCGCCAAATCTTGTCGCTGGTCGCGCCGGACTTCGCTTCCAGCACGAGGTAGTGGAGATTCCCTGTGGCCCAGAGGACGTCGGGGCCGTTCCCGGTGGACTTGTCGGGTCGCTGTGCCTCGAACCCGAGGTGTCGGCCCAGGCGCTCAAGGGCGACCTCGAACGCCGGCACCCGGTTGGGGTCGTAGGCGAGGTCTCCGAGCATCGCGTCGATGCCCAGGAGGAGCCTGTTCCGGTCGCCGTAGGTGGTCTCCAAGTACCGGGCGGCCTGCGCGGCCTGCGGTGCGTTGGACGTGAGCCTGGTGGCCTTCACGCCGTCGATGGGCAGCAGCAGGGACGGGTTGTTCGCCCGGGCCTGCACAAGGGTCTGCTGCGCCCGGGGTTCGTTGATGAAGTGCTGGTAGGCGGCGAGCTGCTCCTGGAGGTAGCCGCGCTCCAGCGGGTCGGTGGCTTCGGCGACGGCCTTGCCCATGTGCGCGGCCGCCTCCGCGAATTGCCGGAGCGCGGCCTGGTCGAACGCGGCCCGGCTGTGCGTGGCGGCCGGGGAGAGGGCTGAGGCCTGGTAGGTGGCCTCGGTCAGGTTGGTGCGTGCGGTGGCAATCCAGCCGGGGTCGCGGTTGAGGACCTGGTCGGCGACGCCCTCGATCTTCGGCAGGGGGTCGCCGCCTTGCTGGGCGAGGGCCTGGGCAACCTTCCGGGAGAGGTCGATCTGGGCGCGGGTGGCGGGCCCGAACCGCTCCCGGTACTGCGGAGTCGCGATCAGCTGGGACAGGCGGTCGCCCAGCAGCAGGACCACGCAGTGGTCGTTCACGGAGCGGACGCCGCGGCCCATGCCCTGTTCGAGGCGCTGGAGCTGGCGGTTGACCATGCCCTCGGATTCACCGAGCAGGACCTGCTCGCGGCGGGTGAGCCCTCCGTACGCCTCCGGCAAGCCGTCCATGACCAGCACTTCGCAGGCGGTCCTGGGCAAGTCGATGCCGTCGTACTTGTTGACGAGTACGACCAGACCGACGTGACCGGCCCGCAGGCGGCGCACAGCCGCGCCGATCTGCTCGGATGTGGAAGCGGTGACGGCAGAGTGGGCGTCCCAGGTCCGAGCCTGGCGGTGGGAGGGCACGAGGACGACCACGTTGACCCGCTGGGCGAGACGGGCGGCCATTTCACGTACGGCCTCGTCGGTGACGCTCGGGCTGATGTCGCGGGGGGCCAGGATGAGCCGGTCGCCGAGGTAGCCGGCACTGACCGGGGTGATCGGAGAGGCCATCGACTGGGGGTCGGCGGCGAAGTCGGTCACGAGGACGCTGTCGTCGGCCAGGGTCGCCGTCAGGTGTACGCGCCGACGGGCGCGGGTGAAGGTGGCAATCTTCCCGATGGGCGGGTGCGGAGGCTGGATCTCCAGCCGGTCATGGGTGAAGACCGCGCGACAAACCGGGAGTACGTCTCGCACGAGGGGCCACGACCACTGGAGCTCCTCGTCGCCGCGCAGGCCCTGGAGGATCTCGGTGACCCGGGCCTCACGGTTGGACCAGGCCCAGAACGGCACCTGCGCCACGGCCGAGGGAACGCCGGTGGTCAAATCCAGGTAGCGGCTGTGCGACTGCTGCCGCAGGTCCTGCTCGAACAGGGTCAGCAGCCCGTCGAAGGCCTCCTTGTGGTCCTCCTTGGACACCACCATCGTGAACTTCTCGCGCACCGTGGCGAGCGCCGCGTGAGCGTCATCGACCACGATCGTGCCGACATCGACGATCGGCCGGCTGGCGTCGCCCAGCAGCCCGAACACGCTCTTGCCGTTGACGAAACGGTTCAGGCTCAGTACGCAGATCGCTTCTCCCCCGGTGAACCGGTGGGAGCGCGGATCGTTCGTGACCTCCAGGCCGAGCTCGCGCGCCTGCTCGGTCGCCTGCTCTGCCAGGTAGGGGTCCGGGGCGAGGTAGAGGGCGGGACCCTTGCCCTCGTTCAGGCTGGACTGGCAGATCAGCAGGCCGACCAGGGTCTTCCCGCCGCCCGTGTTCAGCTTGATGACCAGGTCCCGTTCGTCACGGCGCTCGAACCACGCCTGAAGGACCTGGCCCTGCGGGTCGCGCAGGAACTCATAGCGCTCCACCCGAGGCAGGGAGTCGAACAGCAGGCGCGGATCCACGGGGGCCGGCGCGGCGCCGGAGTTGAAGGCCGAGAAATCGATAACCATGGGATCCCCCTACAGTCCGCACCCGTGTGGCGCCCAGCAGAGCCACAACCGATCACAGTAGCCGACCGGAATAGCGGACTTATAGGACGAGGTTGATGCCCTGCCTCGACGGAGGGCGCGGGGCAGATCAGACGCGCTTGTCCTGGTCCTCCGCGGTGAGCACTCCGGCCACGGTGAGGTGGAAGTGCGCATCGCCCTTGTCGGTGTCCACGTAGAGCTCGAAGCCGTCCAGCTCGTCCTGGAGCGCGTGCAGCAGCTCGGTGACCGGAACCGGGGCGCCCTCCTGCCGTTCGAGTTCCACAACGAGCGTGTAGGCAGTCTTCCTGGGCATCGGTATGTCTCCTCACAGGGTGGGTGGAAGGGGATACCCATGAGCCTGCCGGGCGCTAATGCGCTGGTCAAACGCCTGCGCGCAACCTTGAGAAGCTGACTCGGCGGTTTCCGGCGGGCTTTGCCTCACGATCGTGTCCCCTTGGAAGTCGCCTGGCGGGGAAGCTGCCTTCCGGAGCTCCGTTCTCGTGCAGGCGGTCCTCACTTCTCTCCGGATCACGGTTGTGCAAAAGGTCGTCGGTGCGGGCCGGGAAGGCCGGTCTGCACCGTGTCCGTGGGGTCGGCACGCCGCCGGCCGGCCGGAGGGGTACATGTACCGGTGTGACCCGACTCCACTGGCCCCGGATCGTGACCCGCGCCGCCGACATCGTCACCGGCTACGACCAGGTCGGCGGGTGCACTCTCCGACAGGCGTACTACCGGCTCGTGGTCGAGGGGCTGATCCCGCACACCGCGCCGACGTACCGACGCCTGTCCGCCCGCCTCGCCCAGGCCCGCCGCGAGGAGCGGTTCCCCGACCTCATCGACCCGCTGCGCGAGGTCCACGTACCCCCGGCTTGGCCGGACGCCGGCGCGTTCCTCAGGGCAGCCCCCGACTGGTTCGCCCTGGACCGGACCGCCGGCCAGACGACGGCCCTGTACGTCGCCTGCGAAAAGGACACCCTTCGGGCCCAGCTGACGGGCTGGCTGGAGCGTCCGGGCATTCCCGTGCTCGTCGTCCGCGGCTTCGGAAGCCAGAGCTACGTCCAGGTCGTGCGCGAGCGTACGGCCCGGGACAAGCGGCCAGCCGTGCTGCTCTACGTCGGGGACTTCGACGCCTCGGGGGCCGACATCGAGCGGGACTGGGTCGCCCGCACAGCCTGCTGGACCCGTGTGGAGCGCGTGCTGCTCACGCACGACCAAGTCCGCGCGTACGACCTGCCCGCCGCTGCGGGGAAGGCCGGCGACCCGCGCTGGGCCGGGTTCGCCCGCCGGTACGGACTCGACCCCGCCCAGCCGGTGCAGTGGGAGGTCGAGGCGCTCGACCCCGCCGAGCTCCAGCGCCTGGTCCTCAACGCCGTCGCTCCCCACGTCGATCAGGCCGTGCTCAACGACGTCATCGCGGAGGAGGACCGCCAGCGCGACCGGCTCAGGGAGTTCACCGGGCAGTGGCCGCTCGGGCGGCAGCGCAGCGGCTAACCCTCGGATGCCAAGGGTGGTCAACTCGCCCTCCCCAGGCATGAAGCAGGATGGATCGGGATCCCGGGGCAGTGGGCGTTCCTGAAGGATGGCGTCCATGAGGAACACCAGAGCGTTCAACGAAGCCGTCGCCGACACGCTGGCCGAGCTGGCCCGCCGGGGTGTGACCGTCCGCCCGGGTACGGTCGCCGACACCATCGAGCGGAACATCCGCGCCGTCGCCGCCCAGCTGGGGATTCAGGAGCGGTCCGCCTGGCGGTACTTCGACCCGGCCGGTCTCGCGGCCAGCATCGCCAAGCAGCGGCAGGCCGCCGAGGACGACAGCGCGCCCGGCCAGGTGGGGCGCGCGCCGATGCCTCCGGTCGACAACCCGGAGCTCGCGCTGATCCTCGCAGGCGTGCCCGATGCCCTGGAGGAGAGCGGCGGCGATCTCTACAGCGTCATCGTCAACGTTGCCGTCAACGCCTGGATGGCCGGGCACATCCACGGAGAGGACGGCTGCACCGGCTGCCGGGACAAGCGGCCCACCGGCGCTGACTGGCAGGCCCGGATGGCCGCCATCACGGCGATGCAGCCGGACATCACGAAGTGGTTCGACCGGGAGGTCTGGACGGCCGCTCTCAACGACACCGGCTACAGCGTGACCCGAACCTGACGCCGAGCCCTCGTGAGCCGCGCCCCGAGCGTCCGTCTGCGCGGCGGCTGGCCCTGGCGGGCTCAGCTTCCCGAGCGGCGCTGCCGGTGGGCGCGGTGGGGACGGCGGCGCCCCGGTGACGGATCGGGAGCGGCCTCCGGTGAGGAGAATCCGCCCGGCACCGCGGCGCGCCGCACCGGCTGCTCGACGGCCGGGGCCGCGGGGGTGGGGAGTGCGGGCTTGCCCGTGGCCAGGATGGTGATGTGCGGGATGTTCTGGGCGCAGGTCTGGCAGACCTCGGCCAGGGTCCAGACCTGGCCGACGGCCGGGTTGTGGACGAGGACCAGGAGGCTGGGGCCGGTGCAGTGGACGCGGGCTTCGTGGAGGGCGCACTGGGCGCTGCCGCAGCTGCAGGCGGCGTTGGGGCGGGCGCCGGCGAGGCGGCCGTGGGCCTTGGCGTGTTCTGCGGCGAAGCGCCGCATGCTCGCCGCGTCCTTCGTACGGGGCGGCATCCGGCACGCGGCGGTGCTGCAGGTGACGGAGACGGTGTGGTCGGGGTGGCCGGTGAGGCGGACTGTCCAGGTCCGTCCCGGCACGCGTGCTCCGGGCATCTGGGTCAAGTCGGGGTCCCGTCGTTGGGCTGGTACGTGCCGGCGTTCTGCCGGGCTGGTGTAGGGGACGCCGTGCCGAGGGAAACGTCCCATGGGCGGCGGGGCGCTCTGGTTTCAGAGCGCGCGCAGGACGGCGACTACCTTGCCGAGGATAACGGCGTCGTCGCCGGGGATCGGCTGATGCGCCGCGTTGTGCGGCATGAGCCAGACCCGGCCGTTCTCGCGGCGCAGGCGCTTGACGGTGGCTTCGCCGTCCAGCATGGCGGCGACGATGTCTCCGTGGTCCGCGCTGTCGGCCTTGCGCACGGTGACGATGTCGCCGTCGCAGATGGCGGCCTCGATCATGCTGTCGCCGACCACCGTCAGCGCGAACAGCTGGCCTTCGCCGACCAGGTGCCGCGGCATCGGCAGGACGTCTTCGACGAGCTCCTCGGCGAGGATCGGCGCGCCGGCCGCGATGCGGCCGACGAGCGGGACCTGGACGGCCTCCGGCGGCGTGCCGGGCAGTTTGCCGGGGAGGAGGTTGGCGGGCTGGTCGCTGCGGACGCGGTAGGCGCGGGGACGGTGCGGGTCCCGGTAGAGGAAGCCTTTGCGCTCCAGGGCCATCAGCTGGTGTGCGACGGAGGAGGTACTGCGCAGGCGGACGCCTTCGCCGATCTCCCGCATCGAGGGCGGGTAGCCCTTGCGGGCGACGGTCTGCTCGATAAAGGCGACGATGGCCGCCTGGCGGGCGGTGAGTCCGTCCGGGCCCGGGCGGGTGACACCGGGCGGACGCCCGGGGCGGGCTTCGGATTCGATGACGTGCATGTGGTGCTCCCCCCTGAAGGGATCTTGCGTGCAGGGACAGTAACCCGCATACCACCCGGGACGGAACATCTTTTCGATAACAGGGCGTGCCGGTGTCGCCGCGGGTGGTGAAGGAGCCGGGCGGCGGTCCGTCCTCGGTCTCCCGCAGCTTGCAGCGGGGAAGCACACCGCTCATGATCCGCATGTGCCGTTCCACGTCAGGCTGCGCTTCGGGCCGCCGTCCTCCCCCGCCGTCACCGGCACCTGGGACAGCGACGCGACCGCCGAGAGGAAGTTCCGGGGGTTCATCGGCCGCTACGGCAGCCAAGCCGACGTGCGCATCGAGCTGGTCGAGGACGGGCCCGAGGGTGAGCGCATCGTGCGCTCCTGGACACGGGAGCGCGGCGAGGTGGAAGGGGCCTGACGCACCCGGTACGGGCTTCCCTGCCTCGCCGAAAGGGTCGGCATCTCGGGGCCGGACCTGCGTTGCCGGTGGGGGTGATGGGGCGCAGGGTGGGAAGACGCCCCGGTGGACCTCGTGAAGGGTGGTGCGGGCGATGGCCAGACCGGTGTGGACGGGGGTCCTGGCGTTCGGGCTCGTCAGCCTGCCCGTAGGCCTCTACACGGCCACCGACAGCCACACGATCCGCTTCCACCAGCTCCAGCGCGGGACCGCGGACCGAATCCGGAACCGCCGCGTGAACGAGCGCACCGGCGACGAGGTGGACCTCGCGGACATCGTGAAGGGGTTCGACACCGGAGGCGAGTACGTGATCGTCGAGCCGCAGGAGCTCGACGAGATCGCTCCCGGCCGGTCCCGGTCGATCGACGTCGCCGGCTTCGTCGACCTGGACACCGTCGACCCGGTGTACTTCGACAAGACGTACTTCCTCGGGCCCCGGGGAGCCCAGTACGGGAAGGTCTACGCCCTTCTGGAGCGCGCGCTGGCCGAGTCGAACAAGGCCGGCATCGCCACCTTCGTGATGCGCGGGCGGGAGTACCTGGTAGCCCTGAAGGCGGAGGAGGCCGAGGGCCTGCTCACCCTCCACACGCTGCACTGGGCCGACGAGCTGCGCGATCCGCATGCCGAGGTGCCCGACCTGCCGGGGAAGGTCGAGGCGACGGCGGCGGAGGTGAAGATGGCGATGCAGCTGATCGACGCCCTGGCCATGGAGTGGGAGCCGGAGGCCTTCCACGACTCCTTCCGCGAGAAGGTCGAGGCCCTGGTGAAGGCGAAGGCGGCCGGGCAGACGGTGGAGAAGGCCGAGCCGGCGGCGGAGCCGACCGGTGCCGTCGACCTCATGGAAGCCCTGCGCGCCAGCGTCGAGCGGGCCAGAAGCCCCAAGGACACCGGCGACAAGGCCACCTCGCCCGGTTCCCGAGCGGCGGGCGGGAAGAAGGCGCCGGCCGCGAAGAAGCGGGCGCGCTCTGGACCGGCGGCCAAGGGCCGGGAGCTGATGGCGCTGACGAAGGCGGAGCTGTACGAGAAGGCCGCCGCGGCCGGTATCCCGGGCCGCTCGTCCATGAACCACGACCAGCTCGCGCAGGCGCTCTCCCACCCGGGCCGCAGGAAATGACCGAGGGGATTCGGTTCGAGGCTCCTGCCTGAGGTGCCTGGTGACGGCGAACGGCGCCGTCACCGGCTCTACACGCGCGTCACCCGCGTCGGCACGCTTCTTTCCCGGCATCGCTTCGTTGTCCTGGGCATTCGACCCTCGGAGGCGCACCCATGCTCAGGACACTCCCCGCCGTCCGGCTCTCGGCGGTACTGGTGGCGGCCACCATCACGGCGGCCGCTGCCGGGGGCAGCCCCGCGTACGCGGTGGAGCGCTGCAAGGTGTCGTCCAAGACCGTCGACAACCCCGCCTACAGCGGCCCCTGGCCCGACAACTGGGACTTCACCGTGAAGGCGTGCGTGACCGAATCCGGGGCGAACATCCGGCACTGGGCGACGATCTCCTGGGACCTGCCCGAATCCTCCAGCGAGGCGGGTTCCATCTTCAACACCACCGGTACGAACGCCGAGGTGACCGCGATGATCGAGGGGGGCGGTGTGGCCGTGACGAGGCGCACCGATCTGGCTCAGCGCCTGAACAAGGCGAAGGACGGGTCGATCACTCCCGCGTCCTACTCCTCGCACTGGCCGAGCCGCGAGCGCCTGTTCACCGACGTGATCTTGTTCCTTGACTGGAAGGGCGACGGGAAGGGTCCCCAGAAGCTGCACTTCGCGCCATCCCCCTCCCTCCCCGGCTCGGCCCATTGAGGCCTGCCGGCCGAGGGGGTTCTGGGGTCAGGCCACCTTCACGCGCAGGACGTACGGCTGACCCGTGCTGATGGCCTGGGCTTGCTCGCGTAGATCGGCGTCCGTGAAGCCGAGCAGCGCGTCGTCGGCGGCGCGGCGCAGCAGCGGCAGGATCTCGGCGACGGGGCGGCCGCGTCGCGCTTCGGCGAGTTCGGCGAAGGCCTGCTGGTATGGGGCGCCGTACGTGCTCGCGCTGTCGGCCAGCAGGTGGTCAAGGTGCTGCCGTTCGATGCTGATCTCGCCCATGGCCCGCTCCTTCGGTCCTCCGGGCCCCGTCCGGTCGGGGCCCTCGCCATCGACGCTACGAGGCTGGTCTGACATCGACCCCGGCCCCGGCGCCGGGCGCGTTCCGGCTGATGAGGTCTTGGAGGAGCTCGCGGGTGGGCGGCGGCATCAGCCCTTCGGTGGCGAGGAGGTGCCACTGGCAGCCGGGCACGAGGCGGTCGAGCCGCCGGTACTCCCCGAGCTGGTAGACGAGCACCAAGGTGTCGCGGGCGTGCTGGGCGGGTGGCCAGTCGCGCTGCTTCAGCGTGCTGAGCACGGCCAGCCCGGCCATCGCGTAGCGGCCGTTCATCCACTCCAGGGTGGCCTCGCCCAGCTGGCCGGCAGCGAGTTCCTCCTCGACCCGGCCGCACAGGTCCAGGGCCCACTGCCGTACGCCCTCGGCGGTCTTCCAGGCCTGCGCCAGGTCCTGCAGGGGAGCCGTGGCGGCCAGGTCGCGCAGATGATCGCGGGCGTCCCGCACGGGGCCGAGGGCCAGCTGGTTGTCGTCGGTGAGGACCGCGTCGGCGAACTCGGGGACGTCCTTGCGGGTGGTCTCGACGAGGGACGCGATCGGGTTGGCCGCGGCAGTGGGGTTCATCGCGCGCAGCAGGTCAGCGATGTCCTCCAGGGACATCGTCCCGTTGATGGCGGCGGCGGCCGCGGCCAGCGCGGCGTCCTTGGGTGTGGCGGTGGGCGTGCCGGGGTTCGCGTCGAGGGCAGCGAGCTCGGGCGGGGGCCAGGTGTGTCCGGCGGCGCGGACGAGGCGGGCGATGCCTTCGTCGATCCGCCGGGCGCGGGCGGGGACCAGGGTCACGGTCAGGCCGGCGTCCGCGATGTGGTCGGCGAGGGCGTCGAGCCGCTCTTCCGGGTCGGTGTCCGGTGCGTCGTCGCCGGGGACGGTGAGGGCGTCCACGGCCGCGTTGAAGGCGGCCCGTACCGTCGGCTCCGGTACCGGGAGCCCCTCGCCGAACAGCAGCAGTGCCACGTCGTGGGGACGCTTGCCCCGGCCGCCGTGACGGGCGAGTCCCAGGACGAGGTCGAAGCTCTCCGGCGCCGGCCTGGAGGTGCTGCCCTTGCCGCGGCCCAGGCCTCCGCCGGAGATGTTGCCCGGCAGCAGCCGACGGCTCCTCCAGACCTCCAACATCTTCACGGTCACGTCGTCGTACCCACGCCGGTGTGCGTGGTCGAGCAGCAGCTGGTCCGCCGCGCTCGGGGTGTCAGTGGACATGCACTGGGAAGGTACCGGGGCCACCCGCGGCCCTGACCGGGCTGTCACCTCATCCGGTGACTTCCCATGGAACGGCAGCCGGATGCCCACGCCATGACGTATCGGCACCTCTCGTTTAGAGCCCCCCTACCTCCGCCAGGTCACCAGGCGGTCCACCCGCTCCAATGGCGTGCAGCAGGTCACCGCCGCACACTCCGCCGTTGATCTTGCATCAGTTGCATCGGGTTGCCGCACTTCAGGGGGTACCAGCCTCACGCCCGCCGACGGGAGGCTCAACGAGGCTTCGACCGGCAGGGGTTGCGGGGCTAACACCCCGCTCCCGCACTGTGCCGCCCAGGACGCGACGTCAGCGGCGCGGCCTGTTCGTGCTGCACCCGTCATCACAGAGAGAAGGACACCGCCATGCTTACCGACGTGCTCACCGGCTGGACCGCGGAGACCCTGGGCGGCCTCACGCTGCTGGCGGGGGCCGCAGTCTGGGGCTGGCTCCGCCGGCGCCAGACCCCGGTCGCCCCCGGAGCGACCCCGGCCACCGCAACCGTGCAGCCGGTCCGCACCTACACGCTGCTCGGGGCCCGGGCCGCCGACGGCCAGCCGGTCCACTGGCCCAGCAGCCGCCCCGCCGGCGTCCGGATCACCTGGAGCGACCCCACGGGGAAGCGGGAGCAGTTCGAACTGACCGACGCGGTGCTGCCGGACGGCACCTACGCGGCGGAGCGCGTATCGGTGTACCCGGACCGCAGCGCCTACGGGTCGGCTCCCCAGCCGAGTGCCTGAACAGCAGGCTGTGGCCCGGTGGCCCGGGGCCCTCTCGACGTCGATGCGCTGCACCTGGAGCGGCATCGGCTCGGCAACCAGGCCGGTGTACGGGATTCCTATCCGGCGGTGGCAGCGGAGTTGTCCGCGCTCGCCTGCGCAAGGTGAAGGGCGCCTCCCCGGGGCGGGGGAAGCGCCCTGCGGGCGGATCGGATCAGGTGGTGGGCAGGGTGCGGCCGAGGGCGGAGGCGACGGCCCGCGGGTGGACCAGGCCGGCGCGGACGAGGTGGGTCTGGTCGCTGGCGCAGTCGACGATGGTGAGGTGGTTGGCGGCCGGGCAGACGCCGCCGTCCATGACGAGCGCGTCGAGGCCGGCTTCGGTGAGGAACTCTTCGACCTCGGCGAGGGTGATGGCGGGGCCGCGGTCGTCGGGGCCGGCGTCGCCGGAGACGTTGACGGTGGTGGCCGCGAGTAGTCCGGGGACCGCTCGTGCGAGGTCGCCCAGGGGGCCGGGGGCGTGGGTGGTCAGGGCGGGTGAGCCGACGACGGTGTAGCGGGCCGCGTTGGCCGGCTCGCGCCACGGGAGGAACAGGGCGAGGTCGCCGGGCCAGAACGCGGCGGCCAGGCGCTCGGCGTCGGGGGTGAAGTGCAGCAGGCCGCGGGCCCGGTCCTGGTCGGGGATGACGAGGGCGAGGGGCTTGTTCTTGGGACGCTGCTTGCCTTCGAGTATGGCCTTGTAGGCGTCGGGGTTGGCGGCGTCGGCGCAGATCATGTACCAGCGGGCGGTGGGGACGACGACGAGGCGTCCGGCTTCGATGGCGGCCGCTGCGGTGTCGATATCGGTGGTCGGGATGACCTGCACGGTGGTGTCCTTCCTGGTCAGGCGTTCAGGGACGGGTAGTCGAGCCAGGGGTCGCGCAGCGCGTCGAGGCGCCGTTCTGCGTGCTGGGTGTGGGAGACGCGGAAGTAGGCCATGAGCCGGGGCGTGGTGGTGTGGTTGGTGCCGACGGCGTGCGGGACCAGGTGGTGCATGAAGAGGACGTCGCCGATGTCGGCGAGGAGCGGGACGCCGTCGGTGGTGTCGATGTCCGGGGGGACTTGGTCGGTGATGCCGCGGGCCCATTCGGTGGCGAACCAGCGGGACATCGTGAGGTGCCCGCCGGGGACGTAGTGGAGGGCTCCGGCGTCGGGGCGGGTGATCGGGGAGAGGACGACGCCGACCAGGAGGGAGAAGGTGCGCAGTTCGGCGGGGTCGAGGTGGGGGCAGCCGACGCCGTCCACGTGCATCGTCTTCTCCGGCTGGGCGGCGGATGGCTGGTGGGCGGGGATGCGGATCTGGACCTGGGTGGTGGTGACCGGGGCCGGGTCGGTCAGGAGGGCGCGGGCGATGTCGGCGGCGCCGGTGGCGGTGTAGAGGTCGAGAAGGGCCGGGTGCTGGCCGTGTTCGGGGGCGAAGGTGCGCTGGGTGTACTCGGTCAGCCGGTCGGGGTCGTAGTCGTTGTCGTACCAGGTGGTGATGAGGTCGCGGGCTGGGCCGGTGTGGGTGGTGGCCAGGCCGGGGCGGACGAACATGCCGTCGCGCCGGAACCGGGCGCGCTCGTCGTCGGTCACGAGCATCGGCTCTTCCTTCCGGTGAGGGCTTCCAGAGCGGGTACAGCGGCGGCCACGGCCTCCTTCAGGAGGCGGGCGCCGAGTGCGGGGGTGGCGGTGCGCGGGTCGTTGCCGATGACCCCGGCGGCGGCGATGGCCGGGTCCCCGGAGGTCCAGGGCCAGGTCACGCCCCGGTCGGTGACCTGTCGGCGGATCTCGTCGGCGTCCTGCGGCGGGTGGTCGGCGAGCTGGTCGAGGAGGACCGTGTCGGGTGCGAGGTGGAGCATGAGGGCGGTCTCGTGGAGGCCGGCGTGGATCTCGGGCCGGTCGCCTGCGGGGAGGTGGGCCAGGGCCAGGGGGTGCAGGACGCACAGGCTGATGTGGTGGGCGTGGCCGAGTTCGTAGACGAGGGCCGTGAGGACGCCGCGGTTGCCGCCGTGTCCATTGACCAGGACCAGATGGCGGCCCTTGGTGGCCCGGATGTACTGGGCGGTGAGGGTGTGCAGGAGGTTGGTGAACTCGGTGATGGTCAGCGACAGGGTGCCGGGGGCCCAGGCGTGCTCGGGCGCGATGCCGTACGGAACGGCCGGGAGCTGCCACAGGTCGAAGGTCTCGCCGTGCGCGGCGACCAGGTGCCGGGTGAACTCTTCGGCGATGACGGTGTCGGTGGCCAGGGGTAAGTGGGGGCCGTGCTGTTCGGTGGAGCCCACGGGCAGGCACAGCACGGAGGTGGCCTGCACGTGGGCGGTCAGGGCGGCGGCGGTCTGCCGGTCGAGCTGGCGGTGACCGCCGCCGGGGCCGGTCATGCGCTGCGCCGTCCGACGCGGACGAGGAACTCGTTGCTCTCGTGGAAGGTGTCGTCGTCAGAGAAGCCGCGCAGCGTCTTCTGCACGGCGGCCTCGAACTCCTCCAGCCGGTCACCGAAGAGGGCAGGGGCGGCGAAGCTGGTGGAGTACAGGTAGCCGAGGATGCCGGCGGTGTTCCAGGTCCGGGTGACCGGGACGGTAAACTCCTCGACCTGGTTGAACGGGGACTCCTCCATGATTTCGCTGTAGGGGCGGTTGTGGTGCTGGAAGGTGCCGCCGCCCGCGCGGCGTTCCTCGCCGAGGAAGTCCTTGATGACCTGCTTGACTGCGGCCTTCCAGTCGCTCTCGGCGGCCCAGAAGCTGCGGTCGGCGAACACGGCCACCGCGCCGCCCTCGGCGACCTGGGAGTCCAGCAGCGCGAGGACGCCGGCCTGGTCGAGCCAGTGGAAGGCGCGGCAGATGGTGACCAGGTCGGCCTTCCATCCGGCCGGCGGGCGGAAGTGCTCGGCGGTGGAGGTGACCAGCGACAGGGTGGTGCCCTGCGGGACCTTGGGGCGGAGCGCTTCCTCGGCGGTGGCGATCATGTCGGGGTCGTTGTCGCAGGCGATGATGTCGGTGAAGTACGGCATGAGGGCTTCGGCGACCAGCCCGGTGCCGGTGCCGACGTCCAGCAGGCGGCGCGGCTGGCGGTCGGGCGCGTAGGCGGCGAGTCGGCCCGCGAGGTCGTCGGGGATGCCGGGGCGGTACTGGCGGTAGTAGCTGGAGGTCCCGGTGAACAGGCTCATGACGTGGTCCCTTCGGGGGTGTTGAGGGTGCGGATGAGGGCGGCCGCGTCGGCGAGGGTGGCGGCCACGTGGACATGCTGCCGCCCGAAGGTGGGCGGTGTGTCGGGAATGGGCCGGTCTTTGGAGATCCACACCGGGACCGCGCCGGCGTCGAGGGCGCCCAGGACGTCACAGGTCCAGTCGTCGCCGATGTGAATCATGCTGGCTGGTGCCACGCCGTGCTGTTCGGCGACGGTGAGGAAGGCGCGCGGGTCGGGCTTGGCGTAGCCGAGGGTGCAGGACGGGAACAGGTCGGTGACCCAGGGCGCGAGGCGTTGACGCAGGCCCTCGGTGTCGGCGTCCACGCAAGTCACGTTGGACAGGGTCACCACCGGCGCGATGCCGGCCAGCTGCTGGAGCGCGTCGAGGGCGTACGGGTACAGGGTGAGCGGGGCGGCGGGCAGGTCGCGGGGGAAGTCGGCCGGCTCGATGCCGAGGGCGTCGGCGAGTTCGGCGGCGAGGGCGTCGGTGATGGCGGGTTGGGTGTGCAGGCGGCCGCGCATCACGGCGCGGGCCTGGTCGGCGGGCAGGGGGGATGCGGCGGTGAGCTGCATGGTCAGGCCGGGGCCGTCGGCTTCGCCGATGGTGCCGCCGACGTCCACGCTGATGAGCTTCACGGGCTGGGTCACTCGGGGTCTCCTTCGAGGGTGGGCAGGCCGGTGACGATCGCGGCCAGGCGCTCGGTGCGGATGGCGTCGGTGGTGGCTTCGCCGAGGAAGGTGAGGGCGTAGCGCAGTTCGGCGTCGTCCAGGGCGTCGAGGTCGCGTCCGGCCGTGGTGGCGGTGGCGCGCAGGTCGTCGGGGATCTCGCGGGGCCGTTGGCCGTGGCGCAGGTGCAGCGTGGCCGACCACTGCTCGGGCAGGTCGTCGGGGAGCGGCTGGGTGGGCTGGAGGGTGGTGCTGTGGTCGAGGGTGGTGATCCGCACCGGGATGTCGTGGCCGTCCAGGGTGAGGGTGCCGGTCAGGAAGGTGTCGTGCCCTTCCAGGCGGGCGTCAAGGACGAGGAGCGGACCGGTGGCGGCGGGGGTGGTGTGGCCGCGTACGGGCAGGGCGCGGGGCGGGTTCAGCATGGTGCGCTCCTCGGGGTGGCGCCCAGGCCGGCGTCGGTGGGCAGGGTGAGGTGTCCGCGGTCGGGTTCGACGGGGTGGGCGTAGAGGTGTTGGCGGCCGGGTTCCCACTGCTGCCGGTACTCGACGGCCAGGACCCGGTCCGGGCGGGCGGCGGCCAGGTGCAGGCCGGGCATCAGGGAGCGGCCGTGCGGGAAGACGGGGGTGGTGGTGCTGGCCAGGATCCGGCGGGCGGCGGTGAGCCCGCCGCAGCCGACAACGTCGAGAGTGAGCGCGGCCGGCCGGATCCAGGCGAGGACGGCAGGAGCGTCGTCGGTCAGGGTGAGGCGCTCCCCCACCGCGAGCGGCAGGGTGCGTAGCTGGTCGCAGGCGCGGGGGGCGTCGGTGGGGACCGGATCTTCCAGCCAGACCAGCGCCGCCGGGTCGGCGGCCGCGGCGAACTCGGCCGCGAGGGCTGGCGGCCAGGTACCGACGGCGTCGACCGCGACCGGCTCAGCGGTCGCGGCGGCGTGCAGAAGGTCGGCGAGCGCTTCCCCGCTGACGCCTTGGCCGTGGCGCAGGCTCCACTTCGTGAAGGCCCAACCCTGCGCGCTGACCTCGGGAATCAGGTCCGCGGTGGCGGGGTGGGCAAGGTCGCGGGTCAGCCAGGACGAGTACGCCGTGATCCGGTGCCGCAGCGGCCCGTCAGTCAGCAGCGCGGCGGCCGGGCACCCTGCGGCGCGGGCATGCAGGTCCCAGGCCGCGCAGTCCAGCGCGCCGACCGCCCATGACCCGGCCCTGGAGTGGGGCGCCGCTTGAGCCAGGCGGTCCTGGAGGCCTTCGTGGTCGGTCGCGTCGGCGCCGACGAGTGCGGGCGCCAGGCTGCGTACGGCGCGGGCGACGGGCTCGGCGAGGGGCCCGTACCAGCCAGCTGCCCGGCCGGAGCGCACTGAGACGAAGACGGTGTCGTCGCCCGGACCTGCGTGGTCGGCGAGATCTGCGAAGTCGAAGAAGTCGATCACCAGGTGTCGCATCGCGTCCTCGCCTTCAGCAGGCGTCCGGCGGCCGCAAGGAGGCCCTCGGCGGTCAGGCCGGCGGCGGCCGCGATGTCCTGCTGGATGCGCGGCCCTTCGGTCTCGCGCCAGCCGATCACCTCGACCGGTCGGGCGTGCCGTGCCTTCAGGAGGGACCAGATCGCGGCCGGGTGTCCGAGGGTGACGATCAGCAGTGCCGCGTCCTCGCCGAGCAGGGCGTCTAGCTCGGCGGGACGGACGCCAGCGGGCCACACGGCGGGATCGCCGAGCGCGGTCAGGTCGAGGACAGAGACCACCCGCACCGCGACGCCCAGCTCTGCCCGGATCCGGGGCAGCGCCTCGGCGGTGACAGCGGCGGGCAGGTCCCCGCACACCACCACGGTCAAGGCCGGGGGCTGGGCGTCGGACAGGTGCGGCCAGAGGGCCGCTCCCCGGTCCAGCTCCTCGCGGAGCGTATCGGCGGGGACGGACGGCAGCGGGTGCTTGCCCGCGATGATCACGTTGAGCTGGCCCGTGCTGGTGAAGGCGTCGTCCAGGACGGCCGCCAGGCGGGCCGGGTCGGCGGGCGTCAGCACGCGTATGGCCGGGTCCTCCAGCGCGAGGAGCGTCGTGGTCAGCGACGGGTCTCCGTGCGTGTAGGTGTTGTGCCAGCCGTAGGAGGTCAGGAGCAGGTTGAAGCTCGGCCTTGGGGCGGCGCCGGGCATCCGCTGCTGCTTGAGCAGGGAGACGAGCCCGGTCACCAGGAGTGGGGCGAAGGCCTCGTAGGAGATGAAGACCCCGCGGCCGCCGGCCGCGTTGAAGCCGGCGAGTTGCTCGCCCAAGACCTCCTCGGCGAGAACCTCGGTGGTCCACGGCTGCCCGGCGAGTTCGGCCAGGCGGTTGGAGGCGAGCTCGTCTGGGCTGAAGACCCGGAAGTCCCCGGAGCGGGCGTGGGCGCGGATCACGGTGGCAACGGCGTCAGCGAACGAGACGGGCTGCTGCTGGACGGTGGCGCGCGGCGCCGGCGCAGGGTGGGGCGCCTTCAGGCGGGGCCACGCGGCTACGGAGAGGGCAGCAGCCAGGCCGGGGCCCGGGTGGCCGCCGTCGGTGAACAGTTCCTCGGGCCGGTACGAGGACAGCCACGCCTCCAGGGCGCGCAGCTGTGCGGAATCGGTGGCGGCCTTGGTGAGCGGGGTCTTGTGGGCGCGGGCGGTGCCGATGACCTGCTGGCCGTTCACGGTGGTGGGGCCGCTCCAGCCCTTGACGCACCGCATGAACAGCACCGTGCGGCGTCCGGCCAGGGTGTCGGCGACGGCCTGGGCGAGCTCGGCGTGGAAGGCCTCGTGGCCGTCGTCCGGGACGGTGACGGCGCGGGCGTGCCAGCCGAGGCCGGCCGCGTAGGCGGTCAGGGCCCGCGCGTCCAGGCTGGCGAGGAGGCTGGGTGCGCCCATCCGGAAGCCATTGAGGTGGACGATGGGCAGCACCGGGGTGCCGGGCAGTGCGTGGGCGGCGAGCCAGGCCGCCGCGGTGGTCGGAGTCTCGCATTCGCCGTCGCCGAGGACCGGCACGATCACCCGGTCGGGGCCGGCCGCGAGCGCGGCGCCCTGGGCGAAGGGGAGGCAGCCGCCGAGTCGGCCGCCGAGGAAGTCCCCGGCAGGTAGGGCCGGGGTGACCTCGGAGCCGAGGCAGGCCACCTCGGGGAAGGACCGGCACAGGTTCACCAGGCCCCGCTCGTCGCGGGGGAACTGCGGGCGCGCCGTGACGAGGTGGCCGGTGAGCCAGCCTGCCGCGATCTGTGCCACGCCCGCGTGTCCGGCGCCCAGCAGCGGGACCAGCTCGGTGCCGCCGGTGCCCGAGCGCAGGGCGATGTGAGCCAGGGCCCACGCCGTCCCGGGGACGGTGCCCCAGTGCCCGGCCGGGCGTGCCTTCACGTCTCCCGGGCCGAGGGGACGGCGCAGCAGCACGTTGTCGCGCAGGTGAATCTGGGCGGCGGCCACGTACGTCTGCGCCCGCCACAGCAGCTCCGCCGCCTTGCCGGGGGCGGTCATGCCGGGACCAGCCGTTCGGGGCCGAAGGTGAAGTGCCACAGGGGCCGGTAACACTCCCAGGCCTGGGGCCGCAGTCCGGTCGGGCCGAGGATGTCCTCCAGGACGGTGCGGGCCTTCAGGTAGAAGGCGAGGTCTGTGGCGCCGGGGGCGCGGAGCCCGGCCATGATCCGGTTGTGGGCCTGGTAGACCTGAAGGTTCGGGAACTCGGTGATGTGCGGGGCGAGGTCGCGGACGCCGTCCTCCATGGCGGCCAGGTCGTCGAGGCCGACGATGTACGTGAACGACGCGTCGTGACCGGCGCGAACAGCCCGGCGCAGCACGCGCGGCATCTGCTGGCGGGTGAGCTCCGCCTTGGATGCCTTCAGGAGCAGGTCGCGGCGGGTGAAGCACTCCGCGGTCATCCGCAGGACGAAAGGGCCGGCCGTGCGGGACAGGGCGTTGAACGCGCTCTGGCTGCGCAGCACGGAGGTGAGGAATCCGATCCGGGCGGTGATGCCGACCTCGGTCAGCACCGTGCGGAGGTTGCCGAGGTGGTCGACGGCGGCCTGTTCGCGTTCGAAGCATCCGGTGGAGACGGTGACCTCTTCCAGTCCGGTCAGGGTGCCGGCCGGGTGCTGGTGGGCCATGGCGTCGAGGAGTTCTCTGACCGCGCGTTGTTCGGACAGGCGGGGGTCGGCGGCGGCTTCGAGGGTGTTGGGGCAGAACGCGCAGCCGACGCAGCGGCTGCGGGCGTTGGGGTTGAGGGTGGCGGCGCGGCCGTCGTTGCGGAAGTAGCCGCCCACTGCCTCGTCCGCGTCGACTCGCGTCACGGTCGCGACGGGGAGCCCGGCCAGGAGGAGGGTGTCCTCGTCGAGAACGAACGGGGAGGCGGCCGCGTTGAGCGGGACGATCACCTGCCACGGCACTGCGGGCGCCGTCGCGAGGCGGATCAGGACCCGGGCGCGGTGCCGATTCAGGGGCGAGCTGATGCCGTGCAGGTTGATCGCGATCAGGAGCGCGTCCTCGATCGGTACGCCGTGGTGGGCGGCGAGGGCGGCCATGGCGTCTAAGTCGGTGGTGGTGTGGGATTCACGCGGTGTGGTGGCAGGCACAGGGGCCCTCCATCCGGTCAAGGGGACGGACGCGGTGAACTTCCGTACGGTGCAGGCTCGGTTACCTGCGGGCAAGGGGCCGTGGCGAGGTTGGCCGACCGGTGCGCGGTGGTGCCCGTCCCCGGCTGCTCGACCTGTCCAGGGTTGTTCAGCCGGGGACGGTGCCCCGGTCCGGCGGTGTCATCGTTCGGGGTGCCGGGCCGGGGGTTCTGGCCGGCGACAGCGCGGGCCGTGAGGAGCCGCGCTGCCACCGGAGTTCAGAGGGTGGGGCGGGTGCGGGATCCGCAGCGGCAGGTGCGCGCTTCTGTGGTGCGGGCTGCCGGTCCGGTGGGGAGGGTGTGCGCCGTGTCGTTGGCCGGCCTGCTGGTCGGCTGTGCTTCGGCGGGTGTCGGGTCTGGGATGGTGATGGCGGAGGTGGTGAGGGTGGCGCCGCCGGCCTGGGGGGCGCAGGAGAGTGCGAGGACGGCCAGGCCGAGCACGTTGCCTGTCGTCAGCAGCAGTCCTGCGACCACGTTCCCGTCCGGCCGGGCGTGACGGCGCTTCCGGGGTGGGCTCAGGCGGGTGGGCCCGTGTAACTCGCCCCAGTCGCCGGCGCTCACGACACCGCCTTGCCGGCGGGGAGTTCGGCCCAGACCTGCTTGCCGGTCCGGAACCGCTTGCTGCCCCACCGGGTGGTGAGCCGGTCGACAAGCTGGAGCCCGCGTCCGGCCTCGGCGTCGGAGGTGGCGACGGCGGGAGTGGGGAGGGTGCGGCTGGTGTCGGTGACGACGATCCGCACGTGGTCGGGGTGCCGGGTGACGGAGACGCCGATCCGGCGGGTCTTGGTGTGCTTGGCCGCGTTGGTGACGAGCTCGGAGACGATCACCTGTGCGTCGTCGACCAGGGCATCGAGGCCCCAGGTGCGAAGGCAGAGGGCGACGTCATGTCGGGCGCGGGCCGGGGCGGTGTCGCGGGGCGAGTAGCCGTCGCTGTAGCGCTGGGGGCCGGTGGGGGCTGCTTTCACGTCTTCCGCCAAGGCGCCGGTCACCGGGCGGCCCTGCCAGCGTGGGGGCCCTGTATGGCGCGGGCGGCGAAGGCCGGGCGGTGGATGCGGGGTGTGCGAGTGGTGCTCTGGCTCATGGGTGGCCTCGGCGAGTTGGGAGCGGGTGAGGGGTACACGGCCTCGGGGGGCCCCCCGGGGGGGGGGGGGGGGGGGCGGGCGGGCGGGCCGGCGGCTTACCCGCCCGGGTGGGGGGGCGCCCCAGCCCCGCACGCAGTGACAAAAGATACCACAAGGTCCAGC
>NZ_JBHXTC010000058.1:31078-45238 GCF_042677605.1 Streptomyces sp. NPDC127106
TGTGGGTGTGCGTGCGTGTTTGTTTCTTGTGCGGGCGGTGGCGGGGTGGTGGGGGGGGGGGGGGCCGCGCCCCCCCCCCGCCCCCGGGGGGGGCGCCCCCCCCCCCCCCCCGGCGGGCCGGGCCATGCTCGAACCCGGCCGTTCTGGGGCCGCGACCTACCACCTCAGCGTGATCATCTGCTGACACTTGGTCACGGCGTCACATTGGAAGAATGCACCCGATGACGCGATGCCTGCAACCATTGCAACCAAACTCCCAACGATTGGAGGGATGTTCGATCGACTTCCGATCCCCGGGACGGGCAGACTGACCCGGCAAGAGGAAGCCGCACCCCCGGAAGGGGAAGATCCGCCCCCTGCATCGACCTGCCAGCCCGCAGAGAGGTCCAACTTCCCGTGCCCACACCGCCGCTTGTGCAGACCGTGCGCAGACGCCGTCTCGGCAGCGCGCTGCGAACCTTCAGGAAGAACGCCGGCTTCAACACCTCCGACAGCGCCGCTCAGGCCGTCGGCTGGGACGCCAGCAAGATCAACCGGATCGAGAACGCCAAAGCCCACCTGCCGATCAAGGACGTCAAGCCGCTCCTGAAGGCCTACGGGGTCACCGACGAGACGGTGGTGACCGCGATGGAGGAGCTGGCCCGGGACGCCAACAAGGTCGGCTGGTGGAGCAACTACGGCGACCTGCCCGAGACGAACTACAAGGACTACATCGGCCTGGAGGAGGACGCGGAGGACACCCGGATCTACCGGCCCGAGGTGCTCCCGGGCCTGCTGCAGATCCCGCAGTACGCCCGCGAGATCATCACTGCCACCGCCATCACCCGGACCGCCGAAGAGGTGTCCGTGCTCGTGGAGATGCGCAAGAAGCGCCAGGCCATCCTCACCGACACCAGCCGGCCGGGCGGACCTCTCAAACTGTGGGCCGTCATCCACGAATCGACCCTGCACTACCGGTCGGCGACCCACCCCTCGCTGATGCGCGAGCAGCTGCGTCACCTGCTCGACATGGCCGACCTGCCCAACATCACCCTCCAGGTGATGCCGATACTCGCCACCCCTCACCCCGGGATGGCGGGCCCGTTCCACATCGTCAGGTTCCCCCACCCCTGGCCCACCGTGATCAGCCTGGAAACCCTGCGCGGTGGGTCCTTCGCCGAGGGCACCGACGACGTGAAGGTCTACGAGGCCGCCTTCGAGCGGATCGTGGCCGCAGCACTCCCCGTCGACGACTCACGGGAGAAGATCAAATCCACCATGGAGAAGTCATGACCGACACGACCAGGCTGTACGCCACCGACCTTCCCGAAGCGGACTGGTACAAGTCGTCGTTCAGCGACGCCGGCGAGCAGTGCGTCGAGATCGCCGACGTCCGGCGCACCCGCGGCTTCATCGCCGTCCGCGACTCGACGAGGCCGGCGGGACCGGCCATCGCCTTCACCCAGGCCGCCTTCACCGCGTTCCTGCCGCACGCAACCTGCGAGCAAGCTCCAACCGCCTGACTCGCTGAAAGCCAAGGCCCGGATTCCCCCAGCCCGCAGCGGGGGGAGTCCGGGCCTTGCCTGTATGGCGATACCCAGTCGGCGGGCCGTCAGCGCCGGATGACCGACTTCGGCAGCAGGGTGCTCAGCAGCTGCGCGGTCTCGGCCTCCATATCCACTCCCCCGCCGAGGCCCTCGTTGATCCGGGCCAGCCGCGCGGCGGCTTCGCGGAGAGAGTCCACGTCTCCGGCCGCGTGGTAGGCCAGGAAGACCTGCCGGTGCAACATCTCGTTCTCCTCGGCGGCGAGGAGGCCCTGGTGCGCGGCCCAGAGCGCGCCGGCGCAGTCACCGGCCTCCCGGCGGCGGGTGGACAGCTCGTAGGCAACGTCGGCGATGGCCGAGACCATCTCCTGGACGGCCGGCTCCGCCCAGGCGTAGCGCTGGGGGTCGATCGCAGCGAAGGGGCGGCCGCGGACGAGGGCCAGGGCCCGGCGCAGGGCGAGCTCGCCGTCCTCGTCGTGGCGGGCGAGGCCGGTACGGGCGAAGTTCTGGAACATCTTCCAGTCGCAGGTGACGGCCTGGGCGAGGCGGTAGCGGCTGTCGCCGGTGTCCTGGACCCGGGGGAAGTACGCCTCGCCCGCGGCGTCCTTGCCGAGCCAGGAGCGGGTGCGGGAGATGACGGCGTTGCGCATCTGCTTGTTGACCAGGCGGCCCGGCCAGAGGGCATCGTCGATCGCGTGGTGGTCGGCGCCGGGGTTGAGCGCGAGGTAGGAGACGAGCTCGACGGCTGCGCTTTGCCGGTTGGAGTCGATCCGGCCGGCTGCGCCTTCGATGACCACCCGGCCGAGCAGGAGCACCGCTGGCGCGCTGCCCTCGGGACCGTCGGAATCGTCAGCGGCGCGAGTCGGGGCCGGCACCGGTACGGGAACCGCGGCCGGGACCGGGAGAGGGGCCGGGGCCGGGAGAGGGGCCGGGGCCGGGACCGGGTTGTCTGACTCAGGGCGGGTCTCGGTCGAGTCGCTTCCTTGCCTCGTCAGCAGTACAGGTTCAGGCGCCGGTTCCGGCCCAGCAGTTGCTGGTGCCGGGGCGGGGGTGGGAACGGCGGGCGGCTCGAAGAGGTCGGCGATGGTCGGGCTGGTGGTGCCGTGCTCGGTCTCGTTGTCGGGTACCTCAGCCGGGAGGACTGCGGGCTCCGCGAGCTCCTCGTCCGTCTCGCCAGCGCCGGTGTCAGTGCCGGTGCCGGTGCCGGCCTGGTGCTCGGTCTCCAGTTCCTCGCGCTCGATGTCGGCGTACTCGTCCGGCATCCCATCCTCGTCGGCACCAGACTCCGGCTGGGGTGCTTCGTCCTCGCCGGTCTCGTCCGTCAGGTCTTCTTCTTCCGTCTCCTCCTGCGCCTGGTCCTCCTGCTCGTCCGGGCGCTCGTCGGAGTCGAGGAGGCCGTCCAGCCACTCGTCGCGGGCGGGTACGTCTGTATCGGCGGCGGAGAGGGTGAGCAGTTCGATCGCGTCGGCGAAGTGCTGGTCGGTCAGGCCCTGGAGCTTGATGGGCAGATCGGAGCCGGGCAGGACGATGGTCTCGTCGGGTCCTGCGCAGTGGAGTGTCCAGCCCTCCTCCGGGTCCAGGTCCGCGTTCTCGCTGGCCGTGACGACCGCGCCGGCGACCCGCGGCTGGGCCGTGATCAGGTCGAGCAGCGCCTTGGTCTGGTTGCCTTCGGGGAGTTCGGCGGCGAGGAGGATGTGGGGTGTCCAGGAGCCGCCGGCGTCTTCCTGGAGGCGGGCTGCGCGGAGGGTGGGTGCACCAAGCGCGGCCAGGGCTCGGCGCTGGTCGCCGGTGTGGCTGGTGAGTTCGGCGACCGCTTCGGTGAGGGTGTCGGTGCGGGCGACTCGTTCGGGTGCTGCCTCGTCGAGGCCGGCGGCCGTCTCGGCCAGCGCGGTGATCTCCAGGTGGCCGGGCAGCGGGGTACTGGCCAGCTCGACCGCGATGGCCTGGAGGACGTGGCGGGCGTGGTCGGCGTCGCCGTCCAGGTGCAGCACGCCGACGTGCTCCAGGTCGACGAGGACCAGGCGGCCGGCGCCGTCCCAGCCCAGGGAGACCAGGGCCGGGTAGGGCGCGTCGGCGCCCTGGAGGGCGTCGCGGTCGGCGAGGTCGGGGCTGGAGGCCGCGCAGCTCCACAGGTCGGTGCGCCCCGCGGTGCCGGAGAAGGGCTTCATCGGCGCGGTGTCCTGGTCGAGGTGGAGCTCGACCTTCTGCTCGTGCAGGACGACGGCGGTGACCACCGGCAGTTCACGCTCGGCGGCGGCGAGGTTGAGGGCGAGGGTGCGCAGGGCGGCATCGAGGAGGTCGAAGCCGGTGGGGTGCTGGGCGGAGCGCAGGCCCTGCTCGGTGGCGGCGGCGCTGCCGGTGGGCATCGGGATGCGGCGGCCGGGCCGGCGGCGGCGCTGCTGGAGGATGCGGCGGGTGGCGAGGGTGCCGATGAGCGCGGACGCCAGGGCACCTGCGCCCATCCAGACGGCAGCAGGCGCCAGAGCCTCGTCATCTTGTGCCTGCTGAGTGCTGTCCGCCTTCTGACCTTCCTGCGCGGGCGCGGGAGCGGCAGTGGTGGGGCCGGTGCCGGGGGTTGAGGCGGCAGGAGCCGGGGTGGCGGGCGCGGGGGCTGCGGGTGTGGGGGTGTCCTTCGCGGTGTCCGGCTTCGGGGGCGTCTTGGTGTCCGGGGCGGGCCTGCTGTCAGGGGCGGGCGCCGGGGTCACTGTGGCGGGGAGCGTGAGTTCCTGGCCGGGCACGATCAGGTCGGGGTTGTCGAACGTGCCGCCGCCGGGCAGGGGTTTGCCCTTGTTGGCTTCGAAGATCTTCGGCCAGTCCTCAGGGTTGCCGTGCTGGTCGGCGATGCCCCACAGGTTCTCGTCGGTCTTGACGACGTGCTTCTCCTCGGCCGCGGCCGGCTTCGCGTCCGTGGGAGCGGCCTGTGCGGGCTGCTGCGGGGGCGTGGCGGTCTCGGGTGCTGCCTGGGAGGGGGCGGCCGGAGCCGGGGCGGCTGGCTTGGCGATGTTGGCGTCGGCCGGCAGCCGGATCACGGCGCCCTTGGGCAGGAACTGATCGCCGGCCGCGAGCTGCGGGATGCTCGGATTGAGGGCGGCGATGTCCTTCCAGCGCGGGCCGCTGCCCAGGTACTGCTCCGCCAGGTCCCACGGGAGCTCGGAATCCCCGGTCACGGTGTGGGTGGGCCAGGCGTCCTGCTGCGCCGCGGCCGCCGTCTCGGCGGTCGCCGCGCTGCTGGTGCCTGCGGCCTGTACGGCTGTCGCCGCGACGGCCGGGCCGGTGGTCGCGGCCGAGGCCGCGGTGGGGGCGACCAAGACGAGGCCGCCGATGAGAAGGCCGGCGAAGGACTGCAGCCCGCCGAGCCCCTTGATCCTCTTCGCCTTCCGGCCGCGGAACAGCGCGACGATCTCGACAAGGGCAGAGAGGGTGAAGGCCGCCCAGCCGATCCAGCCGATCGTCGTGAGCACCGTGAAGAACAGCCTGCCGTCGTCCTGCTGGGTCAGCAGGTCCCAGCCGCCGGCGAAGTCCGTGGGCTGGTACCCGACGGCCAGCAGGACGAGGGGGATCCCGGCGATGAGTGCGGCCAGGACGGCGAGGCCGAGCAGGGCGCGGAGCAGGCGTACGGGGGTGCTCATGGGGCGGTCAGCCTCCGGCTTGGGTGTGCAGTCGGGCGTGTGCCGTGCCGGACACGCTGATCGTCGACCTACCCACGAACTGGGCGAACAACGTGTTGTAGGTGTCGTGGACGGTGACTTCGAGCCGCTGGCCGCCGTCGGTGACGGTCACGGAGCCCGAGACGTTCTGGGTGGCGAGGTAGTCCTGGGCGGCGGCGACGGCGGCGTCCGGGTCCACCGTGATCTCGGTGCCCTGGACGGCGGCGGGGACGTTGAGCTGCTGGCCGGCCGCGCGGGCGGCCTCCTGCGCGAGGCCGGTGGCCTTGTTCGTGGCGTTGAGGGCGCCGCCGCCGTCGACCAGAAGTCCCATGATCATGATGATGCCGATGGCGCTCAATGCGTAGAACGGCGAGAGCGACCCGCGGTCGCCGTCGTGGCGGATCCGGTCCCGCACGGCGGCAAGGCGGCGGGTGAGGGCGGTGATCACTGGCGGCCCCTGTAGGAATCAATCGGGCTGGTCCACGAGGCCCGGAGCGTGCGGGATCCCGGGAGCCCGGGCAGTCCGATCTCGCCGAGCGCAGCCGTGCAGGCCACGGTGACGCGGACGGTGGCCTCCTGGCCGAGGTCGAGGCCGTACCCGGAGGTGTCGACCGAGACGCTGGAGGAGGCGCAGTGGATGCCCTCGCCGTTGAGACTGCGGGTCGCGGCCGCCGCTCCGGAGGCTTGCGCGGCGCCTGCTTCCCGTTCGAGGGAGGCGGCACGGGCGGCCGCGCGGGCGGCGCCTTCCACGGCGCCGGACGCGTCGGTGATCCGGCCGAAGGCGATCATGAGGAGCATGAGGGCGATGATGGCCGGGGCAAGGATGACGGTCTCGACGCTGTAGCTGCCCCGGTCCTCGCGCCAGTTGATGCGCCGGGCCCGCTTCACTGCGCCTCCACCCAGCGCTCGACCGGAGCCTCGGCGCTCTGGACGACGTCCAGTTCGAAGCCGGGGACCAGGGTGGCGACCGTGCCGCGCACGGTGATGCGGATCTGCTCGGGGCCGCTGCCGTCGGCGGACACGCTCGCCCCGCGGACGCTGCCGTACTTGGCGAGGAGTTCCTGGGCCTGGGCGACTCCGTCGCCGGGGCCGGCGCCGAGCTGGCGGCCGGCCTCCACCCCCTGGGTGGCGGCGGAGCGGGCGACGGATCGGGCGTGGTAGTACATGCCGGTCTGGATCGCGGCGAAGACCAGGAACAACACGATGACGGCGAGCACGGCCAGCTCCACGCTGCCCGAGCCCCGGTCGCCTTCGTCCCGCAGGCGTGCGCGTAGGCGCCGCCATCGGTTGCCGGCCTGGTCTTTCACGCCGCTCCCCTTCTCGTGGTGGTTGGTTCAGCCGCTGATGAGCGGGATCTTGGCGTCAGTGAACGTCTTGATCGCGGCGACGACCGCGATGGCGATGGCGATGACGACGCCGGCGATGACGGCGAGCTCGGCCGAGGTCTGGCCGGCGTCCTTCGGGGCGTTCTTCAGCCGCTCGACACGGGCGGCGAGGAAGGTGGTCAGGGCGCGGATGTGCATGGTGTTCTCCCTTGGGGTTCAGCCGTTGAACATGGAGACAACGGGTGGCAGGACGACGAAGACCAACATGAGCAGCACGGCGAAGGTCACCGGCAGGACCATGCTGGTGCTGGCTTCGTTGGCTTGGGCTTTGGCGTCGGCGAGGATCGCGACGCGCAGCTGGCGGGCTTGGGCCTGGAGAGTGGTGTAGACGGCGGCGCCGTCGCCCGCGAGGGCGAGGGTGTCGGCGGGGCGGGTCAGTTCGGGGATGTCGAGTTCCTCGCCGAGCTGCTTGAGGGCGTCCCAGACGGTGACGCCGGCGAGGTCGGCCTCGTAGAAGGCCTGGCGCATCCGCTCGAAGATCCAGCCGTCGCCCACGTCCGCGGTGTCGGTGAGGGCTTGGGCGGCGCCGGAGTTGGCGATGCGAGCCAGGGCGACGCGGTCGAGGTAGGAGGCGGCGGCGTGCCGTACGACGAGGCGGGCGGCCGCGGCCTCCTTCTTGACCTCCTGACCGGGCCACAGCCAGAACAGGGCGCCGAGGCCGAGGCCTGCGGCGGCCGGCATCACGAACGGCAGGCCGACTCCCAGCATCGACAGGAGCGCCCCGGCCAGCTGCGGCAGGACCAGGCCGTACAGCGCGAAGAGGAACCGCTTGCCGAGGTGCTCGGCCGGGCTGATCCGGAGCAGGTTGAGGTCGCGGACGGGCAGGGTGATCCGCTCGCCGAACGCGGCCAGGAGCCGTGTGCCGACCTTCTCGGGCAGGGACCCGGTGCTGGCGGCGGTGACGCGGGGCTGGCGGGCGATGTGGTCGGCGTCGAGCCGGTCCATGACCGCGACGACGTCGGGCCGGGCCGGCCACAGGGCGCGGATGGCCACGCCCGTGAGGGCGCCTGCGGCCGCGGCGGGAAGGACCGCTTCCATGGGGATCATCGGACGGCTCCCGTCAGGGCCGGCTCGGCCTGGTCCAGGGGGTTGAGGAGGCGGGGGTCCGGCTTGGTCGCGGCCGCCCGGCGCAGCCAGGCCAGCGTCCAGGCGAAGAGGCCGCCGAGGATCGCGAGGGCGAGCTGACCAGCCGGGGACTGGTACCAGGCGCTCCAGGCCTCGTTGAGCATGCAGCCGACGAAAACGATGCAGATCACGATGCTGACGATCCGCGAGGATTTGCGGATCTTGGCGCGGTCGGACTCGATGTCGCGGGCGTCGGCGGCCTGCTGGTGGATCGTCACCGCGAGGGCCTCCAGCGCCGTCGACAGGCCGGGGCCCATGTTCGCCGCGTGCGACTGGAAGAGCAGTGCGACGTGGTCCACGACACCGTCGCCGAGCTCGTCCGCGAACAGCGCGAAAGCCTGCTTGGAGTCCATGCCGGAGCGCAGCCGCTCGTCGAGGGCGCGCACATTCGCGGCGATGGGGGCGGGGGCGTTGCGGGCGGAGGCGCGGATGGTCTGCACGAGGCTGATGCCGGCGGTGTGGATGCCGGCCAGGCCGTTGAGCCACTGGCCGATTGCCTCCAGCCGCTCGATGCGCTGCTCGGCGGCGACACCCGGATTGAGGAGGAAGGGGAAGCCCAGGACCGCGGCGCCCGCGAGGACGCCGTGGACGGGCCACCCGGTGTACGCCCACACCGCGAGAACGGTGATGCCGGCGGTGGTGACCAGGGCGCGCCAGCGGCGCTGCCAAGCCTCGGGCAGGCCGGCCTTCGCCGCGCGGATCCGGCTGGCGCGCCGGGAGGCAGGCTTCGCCGGGTCCACGACACGACCGCGCCACTCGCGTACGGCGATCAGGCCGGCGAGGACCATGACGAGGGCGCACAGGGCTGCGACGAGGGCGAGCTGGGCGGAGTTCATCGTTTCACCAACTCCAGGGTCGGGCCCCAGGCGCCTTCGGGGTTCTGGGTCAGCCAGCGGCGGTCGAAGGTGCCGGTGCGCTCCAGTACGTCTATGAAGGAGGGCATGTTCCGGTACACCGCGCGCGGTTCGTCTCCGTGGGGGGCGAAGAGCTCGCTGGTGGTGGGGCGGCCGCCTTCACCGACGACGTCGTGGACCTCGTAGATGTGGGAGACGAAGCGGTGCTTGCGGCCGCCGATGGCGGTTTCGTCGAGGTAGGTGAGGTAGACGACCACGTCGATCGCGGAGGCGATGAGGTGGTTGGCGGCCTCGGTCTGCATGCCGGCCTCGGTGCACAGCTGCACGAGGCGGGAGATGATCGCGTGCGGGCGGCGGACGTGCAGGGTGCACATGGAGCCCGAGCCGCCTGCGGACATGGCCTGGAGCATGGGCAGGACCTCGGTGGAGCGGACCTCACCGACGATGACCCGGTGCACGTTGTAGCGCAGGGCGGTGGGGAACATGTCGCCGATGGATACTTCGCCGGAGTTGGCGCCGGCGCGGACCTCGCCGTTGGACTGGCGGGCCTCGAACGCGAACGTCAGCGGCCCCGGCTTGTCGGGCGGCCCGGGCTCGTCGAGGTAGAGCTCGCGGTCGGACTCCAGGGTGGCGATCCGCTCCCCCGGCGGGATCTCCCGGCCCAGGGCACGCAGCAGGGAGGTTTTGCCCGCTCCCATGTCGCCGACGACCAGGATGTTCAGCTTCGCCTGGACGCAGGACTGGAGGAAGGCTCGCAGGAGTGGGTTGATCGAGCCCCATCGGACGAGCTCGTCGATGCCGTGCTGGCGGATGCGGTGCTTTCGGATGACCACCGACGGGCGGGTGGTGAGCAGGCTCGCGGTGACGCGGGAGCCGTCGGGCATACGGAAACCGACGTTGGGCGTGGCCTGGGTCAGGGCGCGCTCGCCGTGGCCGGACAGGCCGGCCATCCGGTTCACCCAGGTGATCAGCTCGGCGTGCGAGTCGGCGACCCGCTCGATGGTGCGCCGAGGGCGGTCGTAGTACTCGATGTGCGCGCGGACCCCGTCGACCATGACGTCCTCGACGCCCTGCTCGTCCAGGAGGCCCTGGAGGCGGCCGCCGCGGAACATCGCGTCGAAGACGGCCGCCCCGACGGCGTGTTCCTCGGCCGCGGTCAGGTCGGGGTTGCCGTGGGCGTACTTCGTGGCCCACTTGGCAACCGCCTTGGTCACCATGGAGCGGGCCTGGGCCCGGCGGTCGTCCTCCTCCAGGAGGCGGCTGGGGTCGTGCGCGGACAGCTCGGCGGAGACCTCCGCCTGGAGCGCCTCGATCACTTCCCAGCCGACGGGCAGCTGGCCAGGAAGCCCAGCCAGCTTCGGTACGGCGCCCGGGCCTGCGGCTGCCGCCTGGGTGGGGGCCGGCCGCGCGGGCGCCGGTGCGGGTACCGCGGCGGGCACGGCGGTGGGCTGGGGGATGCGGGTCGCACCGATGCGGCCGGTCAGCAGTCCGGCGATGTCGGCGGGGCCGCGCGCGGCCCCGCCGTCGGGGCGCTGCTGGGTGTCAGACACGAGGGTCCACCTTTCCCTGGCCCAGGCGCTGGAGCACCCCGGCGACCTGCGGAGCAGGTGCCTCCAAAGCGGGTGCCGGCGCAGCTGCCGGCGCCGGCAGGGCGGCCGGTGCCGGTGCGGTGGGCGCGTACTTCTGGTGCAGGGCCCGGCGTGAGGCTGCCGCCTGGAGGTGGCCGAGCGCGGTGCGGGCGGAGCCCAAGAGCGCGGACTTGCTGAGCTTGCGAGGGGCCCGGCCGGTTCCCGCCAGGTACGCGGCGGTGTCCGGCTCCCAGGGGAGCGCCGCCATCACGGGCAGGCGCAGGGCTTCGGAGACCTCGTGGGCGCGGCGGGGGCCGTCCTCGATGAGGAGGACCCCGAGGGCGTCCGGGCCGGTGCCGCGGTCGGTGAGCTCGTTACGCAGAGGCTCGGTCATGTGTCGGGCCAGGGCGAGTGACTGGTCGGTGGCGCGTACGACGAGGAGGACCAGGTCGGCGCCGTGGAGGAGGGGTGCGGGGGTGAGGGTGTGGTGGAGGCGGCCGGACTCCAGGGCCAGGCGGCCGGCGTCGATGACGACGTCGTAGCCGCCTTCGTCGGAGAGCACGCGCATGACCTGGGCCAGGGCGGGCCAGGTCCGGGCGAGGGCAGGGGCCTGGGCGGGGTCGGTCAGGCCCGGCAGGACCTGGCGGTTGCCGGACTGGTCGAGGCTGACGAGGTGGCTGGCGAAGGCCTGCGCGAGGGCGTCCTCGCCAGCGCGTTCGGCGACGGCGAGGTGGTAGAGGCCGGTCCCGGCGGTGATCTGGGCCTGAAAAAGGCCAGCCCTTATGGTGCCGCCGGCCGGGTCGCATTCGGCCAGCAGTGACGGGCGGGTGGAGGACAGGGTCATCGCGAGGGCGCTGGTGGTGACCCCGCACGACTTTGCGCTGACCAGCGCGGTGACTGTCACGATCCGGTCCGCACGTCGCGGACCAGGGCGATCCGTCCGGAGGAAGCGCGGGTGGCCAGCAGAGGCCCGTCGGAGGAGGAGACCGCCAGGTTGACGACGACGGCGCCGGAGGCGTCGGGCCGGCTGACGGAGACGACGACCGCCTTGACGGAGGTGGGCGGGGCTTCGGCGCCGTCCTTGCCGGTGGGCTGCTCGCCTTGGCCGGGGACGGTGACCGCGAGGACCTTGTCTCCCGGGACGAGGGAGCCCGCGGGGGCCTGACCGCGCTTGACCTGGACACCGACCTGCTGCTTGTCGTCGCCGAGGCCGGTGCCGGGCTGCAGCTGGCCGGCGACGAGCAGGCTGCCCTTGCGCAGGTCGACCGCGGGGCGCTTGCCCACGACGCTGGCGCGGTCGGTGGCGGGCATCGGGGTGAGGGCCGAGTCGGCGGAGACCTCCGCGACGATGATGTCCGCGTCGGTGAGCGGCTGCCCGGCGGGGACGTCGTTGGCGATGGCCAGGACCTTCGTGCGATCGCCTACGGCGGACACCGCGGCCGCCGCGCCGAGGGCGGCCGCGACGGCCAGGACGGTGCTGAGGGCGGCCGCGGCGTACCGGCGCTGCTTCTTCACGGGTGCCGCGGTGGTGATGGGGAGTTCGGTGCGCGGGCCGGCCGGACGCGGGACCGGCGGGGCGGCGGGGGTTTCCATTCGGATGATGCCTCTCGGGAAGTGCAGCCGTGCGCGTGCTTAGTTGAGGACCTGGACCTCGGCGACGTTGATGTCCACGGCGCTCGTGCGGATCTCGGTCAGCTGGCCGCCCTGGGCGCCGCCGGTGACCTGCCAGTCGATCGACCAGGTGGACGTCGCGGTGACGTGGTACGTGCCTGAGCCGGTGGTGGAGGACGGCTTGTCGTAGCGGTGTCCGCAGTCCGGAGACGAGTTCTTGCCGTACTCCGGCTTGTAGGGCGTGCCGGCCGTCGTGCAGGTGACGGTCTTCCCGTCGCCCATGTTCCACACGATCTTCGACACCCTGGCCGTCGCCGTCACCGACACCGGTCCGACGGACGCCGAGGCCACGTTCGGGCCGTACGTCTCTGGGCCGGTCTCGGTCCACATGTAGACGGGCATCCCGACCACGCCCTTGCCGCCCGGCTTGGGGGTGATGCCGATCGCCGGCGGACGCAGGCGCATCTTGTCCACGGCCTGGCGCGCCACGACGGCGGGGTCAATCACCGGGCCTCCGCCGCCAGGCGGGGCGTCGGTGAAGATGTTCTTGACGTCGTGCATGCCGGTTTCTTTGTCGAGGCAGTCCTCGATGTACATGGACACGCCGGGCTTCCGGCCGCCGGGCCCCCACAGCGGGTTCTCGTCGTCGGGCTGAGGGTCGGCCAGGGTGTAGGTGCAGGTGTAGCGGCTGTCGCCTCCGCCGGTATCTCCTCCACCGCCGCCTCCACTGCCGCCTCCAGTTCCTCCGCCAGTGCTTCCGCCGGGACCACCAGGGACCACGACGATCGGACAGACGAAGCCGGTCTCGCACTTCGGCTTCTCGTCTGCTTCGGCTGTGGCGGGGAGAACCAGGGACACGGCGAGGGGAAGGGCAAGAGCGACGTGCCGGCGGGTCAGCACGGCTGGTCCGCGTGGAGTTCGTACTTGAGGACCATCCAGGCGCCGTTCCAGCGCTCCATCATGCTCGTGATGACGTACTTGGGGACGGGGCTGGACGCAACGGGTGCCGGCTGGCCGGTCTTCTTGTCCGTGATCTTCCACTTGGAGACGTCCAGGCAGGCCGATACGGAGACGCTGGGGCTCTTCTTCTCCAGATCCGCCCCGGTCACGATGGGGTTCAAGAGGACCGGCTCGCCGGTCATGACCCGGCCGTTGGTCTTGAGGTTGGCGGTCTCCTCAATGGCCTTGTTGAGGGCGTCGGCAGTGGCGTACTTCTTGAGGTCGGTTCCTTCGATCGCGGTCACCGCGTAGGCCTTCGGGAGTTCCGTCCAGTACGCCTTGTACGCGGTCAGGGCCTCGGCCTTCGCGGCCTCAGTCGGATCGAGCGTCGCCGACTTGCTCGGAGCGGGCGTGGCCGTGGGGGGCACCGCCTTGTCCTTCTCGTTGTCCGAGCCGCCCGATGAGGTGCACGCCGCGGTGAGGGCGACGCAGACAGTCAAAAGAAATGCAGGAACTGCCCGGCTGCTGTTCCAGCCAAGCTGAGCGAGTCGTGCCATCGGTACCGCTGCCTCCCCGTAGAAAGCCATCGCGCCCGGTGCAGACCTTTGCGGCCTGTTTCGCGCGGCGTGAACCACAACCGTCACAAGCGACCGGACTGTTCCCATACGTTACGCAGAGGCGGCCAACATCGAAAGCCATTAGTGCAGTTCACGGCCACGCGGACGGTGCAAACCGGATGTTTCTACACCCTCGCGGTACCTTCTCGGAATTCCGTCCGAGGGGCGAGACGCCAGCAACTGGAACCTTGCGACCCACCCCTTCCCAGCAACTCAGAATGTCGATTCATCTGCACTTCAGATTCTGGAAGCGGATTGGCTCAATGCGTAATCGGAATGGCTGGAAACGAACGCAACCGTCTGGCTTGGAGCAGACCATCTCCAGCCAGCCGCCCGAGCCCGAGGGCGCCAGACCCCGGGCGGGTGTGGCAGACGCGCTGTTCCTCTTGGTTGCGGTCAACCCGGTCGGCCGGCCACGACTCCAGACCTCGATACCTGCCGCAGCGCACGAAGTGAGGGAACGTTCAACCTGGATTGGTGCGATACCCCCGGCCAACCTCATCCGATCGCAGTAACCACGGGTCGACCGTCAGCCCTCAGACAAGACCTGCCAATTCCTCAGCCCCAGACAGCGCGAGCCCCTTTCACCAGGGGCAACTGCCCAGTGGAGGGCCCCCTGGGGCCCGCAGCGGTGCGTGGGCGACCGTCAGGGAGCCCGCGCAGGGCAGGCGGCAGTGGCTGGTCCAGCGCAGCCGAAAGGCGCTGGCGAGGGGTCCGGGGGCGAGGAGCCCCCGGTGCGGGGTGCAGGGGCGCAGCCCTTGCCAGGGGGTCCGGGGGCTGGCCCCCGCGCCACGGCCGGTGCAGGGCGGCCCGGGGGCTGGGGGGGGGGGCGGGGGGGTGGGCCCCCCCCGGGGCGGGGCGGCGGTCGCGTTGGGGGCCGGCGGGGCCGGG
>NZ_JBHXTC010000059.1:0-43822 GCF_042677605.1 Streptomyces sp. NPDC127106
CCCTGTGGGAGAGTAGGACGCCGCCGAACAATCATTGCGGGAAGCCCCGCACCAGCCCGTTCAGGGTGTGGTGCGGGGCTTTTCTGCGTTTACGGGTCGTTCGCGTAGACACCGCTGTAAACGCGGCCCAGGTCCGATCCCGTGATCCGAGTGCCGGCTGAGGTGCGCGATCGCCTTGCGGTCATCGCCGAGTCCCGCGGCACGTCCTATTCGAGCCCTGGTTCAGGAGTTCGCTGAAAGTATGCTGAACGACGAGGAGAGGCGGGAACGGGCGGAGCAGACCCGTGCCTACCTGGCGAAGCACTTTGGCCTTGGAGCCCAAGGCATACGAAAACCGCGGTGCGGTCGTTTTCGACCTCAACCGCTGATGCCAGCCGCCGGCCGTCACAGGCGGCCAGCGGCCTTCAGAGCGAGGTAGGCGTCGGCCAGGGACGGGGCCAGGGTGTCCGGGGTGGCGTCGACCACGTGGACGCCGTGGCGGGCCAGCTGGTCGGCGGTGCGGCGGCGCTGGGCCCGGGTCTGAGCGGCGGCCGCGGCCTCGTAGACCGCGTCCAGAGAGCCGCGGGACCGGGCCATCTCCGCGATCTGCGGGTCGGCGACCGAGGCCAGCAGGACCGTGTGGCGCTGCGTGAGGCGCGGGAGGAGCGGCAGCAGGCCCTCTTCCACCGGGGCGGCGTCCAGGCTCGTCAGGAGGACCACCAGGGAGCGGCGCGGGGCGTTGCGGAGGACGGTCGAGACGAGGGTGCGGGCGTCGGTTTCGACGAGCTCCGGCTCCAGGGTGGCCATGGCGTTGACGAAGGCCGGCAGGATGTCGCCGGCCGAACGGCCCTGGACCTGGGCGCGCGGGCGGCGGTCGTGGGCCAGCAGGTCCACGCGGTCCCCGGCCCGGGAGGCCAGGGCCGCGAGCAGCAGGGCCGCGTCCATGGCGGAGTCCAGGCGGGGAGCGTCGCCGACGCGGCCGGCGGAGGTGCGGCCGGTGTCCAGGCAGATCAGGATGTGCCGGTCGCGTTCCGGACGCCAGGTGCGGACGGCGACCTTGTCCTGGCGGGCGGTGGCCCGCCAGTCGATGGAGCGGGTGTCGTCGCCGGGCACGTAGTCGCGCAGGCTGTCGAACTCGGTGCCCTCGCCGCGGGTCAGCAGGCTCGTACGGCCGTCCATCTCGCGCAGGCGGGCCAACCGGGAGGGCAGGTGCTTGCGGCTGGTGAAGGGCGGCAGGACCCGCACCGTCCAGGGGACGGTGTGGGTGCCCTGGCGGGCGAGCAGGCCGAGCGGGCCGTACGAGCGGATGGTGACGCGGTCCGCGTGGCGGTCGCCGCGCCGGGTCGGCAGCAGGCGGGTGGTCAGGCGGCGGCGTTCCCCGGGCGGGATGCGCACGGTGTGCCGGGACGCCTGCTGTTCCGTGCCCTGCAGCCAGCTGCTGGGGGGCCAGGCGTCGCGGATGCGGGCGCGCAGGGTGCGGGAGCCGGGATTGGTGACCGTGAGGTGGACCTCGGCCGGGTTTCCGAGGCGTACGGAGGTGTCGCCGGAGCGGGTGAGGACCAGGCGGCGGACCGGGGCCGCGAGGGCGTAGTCGACCGCACAGGCCACGGCGAGCGGGGCGTTGACCGCGAGGATGCCCGCCCAGCTCGGTTCGAGGATGCCGACGGGGATGCTGCCGAGAGCCGCGAGCAGGGCGACGCGTCCGGTGGGCGCGGCCATCAGCGGGGAACGGGGACGTGGGACAGGATCGCGGTGAGGACGGCGTCGGCGGTGACGCCCTCCATCTCGGCCTCCGGGCGCAGCTGGACGCGGTGGCGCAGCGTCGGCAGGGCCAGGGCCTTCACGTCGTCGGGGGTGACGTAGTCGCGGCCGGTCAGCCAGGCCCAGGCGCGGGAGGTGGCCAGGAGGGCGGTCGCGCCGCGCGGGGAGACGCCGAGGGTGAGGGAGGGCGACTCGCGGGTGGCGCGGCAGACGTCGACGACGTACCCGGCGATCTCGGGCGAGACGGCGACGGCGGCGACCGCGTCGCGGGCGGCTTCGAGCTGGGCGGCCCCGGCGACCGGGCGGATGCCGGCGGCCCGGAGGTCACGCGGGTTGAAGCCGGCGGCGTGCCGGGTCAGGACACCGATCTCGTCCTCGCGGGAAGGGAGGGGGACGTTCAGCTTGAGCAGGAAGCGGTCCAGCTGGGCTTCCGGGAGAGGGTACGTGCCCTCGTACTCCACCGGGTTCATGGTGGCGGCGACCAGGAACGGATCGGGCAGCGGGCGCGGGGTGCCGTCGACGGTGACCTGGCGCTCCTCCATGGCCTCCAGGAGGGCGGACTGGGTCTTGGGCGGGGTGCGGTTGATCTCGTCGGCGAGGAGGAGGTTCGTGAAGACCGGGCCGTTCTGGAACGAGAACGCGGCGGTGCGGGTGTCGTAGACGAGCGAGCCGGTGACGTCGCTGGGCATCAGGTCCGGGGTGAACTGGACGCGCTTGGTGTCCAGGTCGAGGGAGGCGGCCAGGGCCCGTACCAGGAGGGTCTTTGCGACGCCGGGGACGCCTTCGAGGAGGACGTGGCCGCGGCACAGCAGGGCCACGACGAGCCCGGTGACGGCCGAGTCCTGGCCGACGACGGCCTTCCCGATCTCGGTGCGGATCGCTTCCAGGGAGGAGCGGGCGCTGTCCGTGCTGGCCGTCATGAGGTGCGGACCTCTCTTTCGAGGGCGTCGAGGTGGTCGGCGAGCACGACGAGGGCCGCGTCGCCGGCGGGGGCGGTGCCGAAGAGGAGGGCGGTCAGGTCCCGGCCGGGGTCCGCGAGGCGGGCGGCGACGGCGGGGACGAGGACCGCGGGATCGTGGGTGTGCGCGGACGGTACGCCGACCAGCGCGGCGAGGCGTTCGCGGGTGGCGGCCCGCAGCACGGTGGCGGCGCGGTCGCGGGCGGCGGTCTTGCGGTAGAGGCGGGCGCGGCCCTCGGTGGCCTCCGAGGCGCGGACGGCGACGGGCAGCCGCTCCGTGACGAGCGGGCCGAGGCGGCGGGCGCGCCACACGGCGGCGACGGCGGCGGCGAAGAAGAGCTGGAGCAGGGCCCAGTGCCAGCCGGCCGGGACCAGTTCGAGGAAGGACTTCTCCTCGGTCTCGCCGTCCTGGAGCTCGGCGACGGAAGGCAGGTACCAGACCAGGTCGGGGCGGGTGCCGAGGAGCTGCAGGGCGAGGGAGGCGTTGCCCTCGCGGGCGAGGTCCTCGTTGAGCAGGATGCGCTCGGAGCCGAGGAGGACGGTGTCGCCGCCGGAAGTGGTGGAGGGGAGGACGAGCACGGTGGGGTGGCCGCCGCTGGGGTAGCAGGCGGTCACCCCGGGTGCGGTGGTGCTGTAGCGGCGGCCGTCGCCGGTGTCGGCCCGGCCGGCGGTGGCCGCGGCGGTGAGGGCGCAGCCGGGGATGAGGGTGCGCTCGTGGGCCCTTCCGGCGGTGTGGACGGCGGGGGCCAGGCCGGCCAGGGCGGTGGCTCCGGGGGTGAGCAGGACGGTGCGGCCGCCGGAGAGGTCGACGGCGGAGCGGATGGCGCGGAGCCGGTGGTCGCCGAGCAGGTCCGGGTCGGTGACCAGGAGGGTGCTGCCGGGGCCGGCGGCTGCGGCGGCCTCTTCGGCGGTGGTGACGACGCGGGTGGTGACGCCGCGGGCGCGGAGGAGTTCGGCGACGGCCCGGCTGCCCTCGCGGTCGGGGGAGCGGGGGTCGAGGCGGCCGTGGTGGGTGCCGGAGGAGAGGGCGGCGAGGGCGATGGCGGCGGTCAGGAGGATGGCCAGGGCGATGAGGAAGCCGCGGGCGCGGCGCCACACGGCCGCGGGGGTGGCGCCGGCGGCGGCGGTGGGACCGGGCGCGGGGGTGCCGGGGGTGCCCGTGGCGGGGGTGGGGGCCGGGGCCGCTGCCGGGGGCGGGGTGGGGGCGGTCATGCCGGGGGTCCCGTCAGGAGCGGCTTCGTACGGGTCAGGGTGAGGTCGAGGGTGCGCAGGCGGGCGTAGGTGTCTGCGTCGGCGGTGCGGCCGCCGTAGGTGACGTCGTCGAAGGTGCGGGCGGCGGCGTGCAGGTCCGCGGCGTGGCCGGGGAGGGCGCGGGCGGCTTCGGCGGCGGCCTCATCGGCGGTGCGGCCGGGGCGGGGGTCGAGGAGGGTGCGTTCCTCGAGGGAGCGGACGATGGCGCGCATGCGCTCCTGGACGGCTTCGTTCCAGCGGGCCGCGGCCGCGTGGGCGTCGGCGGCGGTGCGGTGGTCGTCGGCACTTGCCGGGCCCTCGTCGAAGAGGGCGGCCCCGCCGGTGGCGGTGCGGCGGGGGGCGCCGAGCCGCCACCACAGGGCGGCGAGGGCGAGGAGGACCAGCACGGCGACGGCGACCAGGCCGAGGGTGCCGCCCGGAGTGGCGCTCCCGGCCCGGTCGAAGAGGTCGCCGACCCAGGCCCAGAAGCGGTCCAGGGCGCGCTGGAGCAGCCCGGGGTCGTCCTGGTGGTAGAGCTGCTTGGACAGCTCGCGTTCGGCCGCCTCGCGGGCGGGCTCGCGCGGTGTCGTCACCGGTGGCGTCGGCTCTCCCGTCAGGAGCGCCGCGGTGCGTGTGATGAGGTCCCCCCTGGCCGTCATCGCCCGGTCAGCCTCCGGTGGGCGGGGCCGTCGGGTCCGTGCCGTAGTTCTCCAGACCGGCGGCCCGGGCGAGCTCCAGGTCGAGGGCCTCGCGGCGGATGCGCTGGTCGACGTAGAGCAGGACGGTGACGCCGGACTGCATGGGCAGCGTGATGGTCTGGGCGATGACCGAGGCGATCCCGAGGATGACGAGGAAGGTCCAGTCGTCGAGGAGGGTGCCGTCCTCGAAGCCGCTGAATCCGCTGCCGGAGACGGCGGCGCCCAGGAAGAGCAGCGGGTAGATGATCACGGCGGAGATGAAGCCGGTGATCAGCGCGGTGAGGGCGGTGATGCCGAAGATGCGCCACCAGGAGCCGCGGACGAGCTTGGAGGAGCGCCGCAGTGCGGTGGGGATGCTGCTCTTCTCCAGCATCAGCGCGGGCGAGGCCAGGCTGAACTTGATGCCCAGCCAGATCAGCAGCGGGAAGGCGACCAAGGCGCCGAGCAGGGCGAGGCCGATGCTGCGGGCGAGGACGGCGGGCAGGAGCAGCACGGCCACCAGGACGGCCGCGCCGAGGCCGAGCAGCAGGGTCAGACCGACCAGGTGCGGCAGCCGCGGGCGGGCGTCGCGCCAGGCTTCGGCGACGGTGGAGCTGCGGCCGAGGACGGCCCGGCTGAAGACCATCGTGAGCAGCGCGGCGGCCAGGATGCCGCCGATGAACTGGATGAGGAGGCTGGCGCTGCTGGACATCAGGCTGGCGCCCATGGCGTCGAGGAGGGCGCCGGGGCCGGCCTCGGGGTCCGGGGCGGGCAGGTCGGCCAGCGCGTACTTCTTCAGGACGAGGTCGACGACCTGCACGATCGTCGCCACGACGAGGGAGATCGACAGGACCGAGCGCCACTGGCCGCGCATGGTGGCGACGGCGCCGTCGAGGATCTCGCCCATGTCGAGGGGGCGCAGCGGGATGGTGCCCGGCTTGGCGGCCGGGGGCTTGCCCCAGGGGCCGGGGCCGCCGGGGTAGCCGTACTGGCCGCCGTACGGGGCCTGCTGGCCGGCGGCGGGTCCCGTGGGGCCCGTGGACGCGGCCCAGCTGCGCGGGGCGGGCTGCTGGGGGACCGCGGTGGGGGCGGGGGCGGGCTGGGGCGGCTGGGGCGCGCCGGGGCTCTGCCACTCGCCGGGCGGCGGCTGCTCGGCGGACCACTTCTGGCCGCCGGCGGGGGGCCGGGGCGCGGTGTCGCCCTGCTGCGGGCCCCCGCCCTGCTGACCGTCGGGTGCGCCAGGCCGCTCGCCGTCGGACGGGGAGGGTCCGGGCACGGCCCGGCCCGGAGAGTCGTTCATTCTCGCTCCTTCACGTGCACCTGGTGGGGCGGGGGCGCTGGTCGGCTGCCATCGTGCCACGTGGGAACGGTGTGCGGACCGGCCGTCCCCCCGATCCGCGCCGGTCCGCCTTCAATTGTCGCCCCAGTCCGGGGCAGACTGGTCGGTGTCCTCCCCACGCAGGTTCGAGGGTCGATTTCCAGCCTTTTTGGCTGTGGGACAGCTCACCGCCGGGTAACGATTGGCTAATGGGATGATGTCAAGCATGAAGGGACGCGTCCTTGTCGTCGACGACGACACCGCACTGGCCGAGATGCTCGGCATCGTGTTGCGTGGAGAAGGTTTCGAGCCGTCGTTCGTAGCGGACGGTGACAAGGCACTGGCTGCCTTCCGGGAGGCGAAGCCGGACCTGGTGCTGCTGGACCTCATGCTGCCCGGTAGGGACGGCATAGAGGTGTGCCGGCTGATCCGGGCCGAGTCCGGGGTGCCGATCGTCATGCTCACCGCGAAGAGCGACACGGTGGACGTGGTCGTGGGCCTGGAGTCCGGGGCCGACGACTACATCGTCAAGCCGTTCAAGCCGAAGGAGCTGGTGGCCCGCATCCGGGCCCGCCTGCGCCGGTCGGAGGAGCCCGCCCCCGAGCAGCTCACCATCGGTGACCTGGTCATCGACGTGGCGGGGCACTCGGTCAAGCGGGACGGCACCTCCATCGCGCTGACCCCGCTGGAGTTCGACCTGCTGGTCGCGCTCGCGCGCAAGCCCTGGCAGGTCTTCACCCGTGAGGTGCTGCTGGAGCAGGTGTGGGGCTACCGGCACGCCGCGGACACCCGCTTGGTCAACGTGCACGTGCAGCGGCTGCGCTCCAAGGTCGAGAAGGACCCGGAGCGCCCCGAGATCGTCGTGACGGTGCGCGGTGTCGGCTACAAGGCAGGACCGAGCTGACGTGAAGCCCGGCAGGCCGCGGGGCGGCTCCCGCTGGGGGGCCCTGCGGGCCGGCCGGCTGCTCCAGGACGGAGCGCCCGGCGGGCCCGTGCTGCGGTTGTTCGTACGACTGGTGCGGCGGCCGCTGCTGCCGGCTGTCCGGCTGTGGCGGCGCAACATCCAGTTGAGGGTCGTCGCCGCGACGATGCTGATGTCGCTGGCCGTGGTGCTGGCGCTCGGCTTCGTCGTGATCGCGCAGGTCAGCAAGGGTCTCCTCGACGCCAAGGAGGAGGCCGCGCAGAGTCAGGCCGCAGGCGGTTTCGCGGTCGCGCAGGAGAAGGCCAACACGCCGGCGACCGTGGACGGGCCCGACGCCACCGACAACAAGGTGGGCCGGGACGCCAGCACCTGGATGAACTCGCTGGTCAAGCAGCTCGCCAGTGGCGGCCAGACCGCGTTCGAGGTCGTCGCCCTCGGTGCCGGCACGGACAGCGGCTCGGGGACCGGCGCCGGGACGACCGGCACCGGCACGCAGCCGGGCGGGGCCGGCGCGTCGGGCGTCAAGGGGGCCCGTGCCTCCGGCAACGTCGACCCGACCGCGAGCATCCCGCCGCAGCTGCGCAAGGCCGTCAACCACGCCACCGGCACGTTCAAGACATTCTCGCAGATCAAGTACACGGACGGGGCGGGCGACAAGTCGCCCGAGCCCGCGCTGGTCGTGGGCAAGCGGCTCACCGACATCAACGGGGACCCGTACGACCTGTACTACCTCTTCCCGCTGACGCAGGAGGAGGAGTCCCTCAACCTGGTCAAGTCGACGATCGCCACCGCCGGACTGTTCGTCGTCGTGCTGCTCAGCGCCATCGCCTGGCTGGTCGTCCGGCAGATCGTCACACCGGTGCGGATGGCCGCGGGCATCGCCGAGCGGCTGTCGGCCGGGCGGCTGCAGGAGCGGATGAAGGTCACCGGCGAGGACGACATCGCGCGCCTGGGCGAGGCGTTCAACAAGATGGCGCAGAACCTCCAGGTCAAGATCCAGCAGCTGGAGGACCTGTCGCGGATGCAGCGCCGGTTCGTCTCCGACGTGTCGCACGAGCTGCGCACGCCGCTGACGACCGTCCGCATGGCCGCCGACGTCATCCACGACGCCCGGGTCGACTTCGACCCGGTGACCGCGCGCTCCGCCGAGCTGCTCGCCGGACAGCTGGACCGCTTCGAGTCGCTGCTGGCCGACCTCCTGGAGATCAGCCGGTTCGACGCGGGCGCCGCGGCCCTGGAGGCCGAGCCCATCGACCTCCGTGACGTGGTCCACCGGGTCGTCGAGGGCGCCGAGCCGCTCGCCGAACACAAGGGCACCCGGATCCGGGTCCTCGGCGACACCCAGCCGGTGATCGCCGAGGCCGACGCCCGGCGCGTGGAGCGGGTGCTGCGCAACCTCGTCGTCAACGCCGTGGAGCACGGCGAGGGCCGTGACGTGGTCGTGCGGCTCGCGTCCGCGGGCGGTGCCGTCGCCATCGCCGTACGCGACTACGGCGTCGGCCTCAAGCCCGGCGAGGCCACCCGGGTCTTCAACCGCTTCTGGCGGGCTGACCCGGCGCGGGCCCGCACCACCGGCGGCACCGGCCTGGGCCTGTCCATCGCCGTCGAGGACGCCCGGCTGCACGGCGGCTGGCTCCAGGCCTGGGGCGAGCCGGGCGGCGGCTCCCAGTTCCGGCTGACGCTGCCGCGGACCGCCGACGAGCCGCTGCGCGGCTCCCCGATCCCGCTGGAGCCCGAGGACTCGCGGGCCAACCGGGCCAGGGCCGCGGCCGACGCGGCGGCCGCCGCCGGCGGGCCGCAGGACGCCACCGGTACGGGCCCGGCCGGCTCCGGGCCGCAGGGCTCCGGGGGCAACCGGGCCCAGGCCCCGGCCCGGCCCGACATCGCGGCGATACCGCCGCGGTCCGCGGTCGCCGGGGCGGTGCCGGTGCCCGCCGACCCCACCGCCCTGCCGGGGAACGGGGCCCGTGTCGTGGCCCGGCCGGCCGACCAGGCAGCACAGGAGGATGGAGCAGGTGGACGCTGAGCCCGTACGCGCAGCCAGGGACGGCCGCGGGGCGGCGGCACGGGCGGGCGCCCGGGCGCGGGCCCGGGCGGCCGCGGGCTGCGCCGCCGGCGCGGGCGCGCTGCTGCTCGCCGGCTGCGCCTCGATGCCCGACAGCGGCGAGATCCGCGAGGTGCGGGCCTCGCAGGGCGTCGACTCCCAGGTGCGGGTGTTCGGCGTGCCGCCGGCGGACAAGGCGAGCCCGACCGACATCGTCGACGGCTTCCTGGAGGCCATGACCAGCGACGATCCGCAGCTGCAGACCGCCCGCAAGTACCTCACCGAGGAGGCGGCGAAGAACTGGAAGCCCGGCGCGGCCGTCACCGTCCTCTCCGCGGGCATCGACCGGTTCTCCGTCCAGGGCGAGAAGGACCCGGCCGGGCCCCGCTTCAAGATGACCGGCAAGATGCTCGCGACGGTGGACGAGCGCAGCGCGTACCAGCCGGACCCGTCGGCCGGCCGCTACGAGGAGTTCCTGCAGCTGGTGCAGGAGAACAAGCAGTGGCGGATCGCGACGCCGCCGAAGAGCCTGGTGCTCAGCGAGTCCGACTTCCAGCGCATCTACATGCCGGTCAACAAGTACTACTTCGCCGGCGGCGCGCTCGTGGCCGACCCGGTGTACGTACGCCAGCGCAACGACCCCGACTCGCGGATGGACCCCACGACGCAGACGGTGCAGTCGCTGCTGGCCGGTCCGTCCAAGTGGCTGGGGCCGGTGGCGACTTCGAGCTTCCCGGCCGGCACGGAGCTGCGGGAGGGCACCAAGTCCCTGACGTACGACGGGCAGAACACGCTGCGGGTGCCGCTCAACGACAAGGTCAACGACGTCGCGCAGCCGCAGTGCCAGAAGATGGCCACTCAGCTTCTGTTCACCGTCAAGGACCTGACGGCGTCCCGGCTGGACCGGGTCGAGCTGCTGCGCTCGGACCGCTCCCCGCTGTGCTCGGTGACCGAGGCGGGCGCGGCGGGCATCGCGCGCCGGGTGCCGAGCCCCGACCACCAGTACTACGTCGACGCCGACCACCGGCTCGTGCGGATGAAGCTCGACGTGAACAGCGAGGACCAGCAGTACCGGCCGGAGCCGGTGCCGGGGCCGCTGAACCCGCCGGGCGCCCCCGCCTTCAAGGTCGGGTCCGCGGCCGTGAGTTACGACGAGAAGCGCGCCGCGGTGGTGTCGGAGGACGGGCACGGGCTGCACCTGGTGAGCCTGACGACGGCCGGCCCGATGCCGCAGCCGGTGCTGACCGGCAAGGGCGCCAAGCCGAACGGGCTGTCCACCCCGAGCTGGGACGCGGCGGGCGACCTGTGGGTCGCGGACCAGGACCCGCAGAACGCGGCGCTGTACCGGGTGCCCGCGGGCGGCACCGCCGCGCAGAAGATCGACGTGGCGGGACTGGGCGGCGGGCGGATCACCGCGCTGAAGGCGGCCCCGGACGGGGTGCGGATCGCGCTGCTGGTGCAGAAGGGCAACGGCAAGCACCTCTACATCGGGCGGATCGAGCGGCCCGAGGGCGGCCGGGCCGACCAGCCGGGTGCGGTGTCGGTGCGCGAGCTGCGCCCGGTCGCGCCGCAGATGGCGGACGTGACGGCGGTGAGCTGGGCGCCGCGGGGCCGGCTGCTGGTGGTGGGCCGGGAGAACGGCGGGGTCGTGCAGGCCCGGTACATGCTGGCGGACGGGTCGATGGTCGCGGCGAGCCTGCCCGGGGCGGCCGGGCTGGTCGCGGTCGCGGCCACGGAGGACGAGCGCAAGCCCGTCGTGGCCGCCTCGGACGAGGACGGCATCGTGTGGCTGCCGCCGGGGGCGCAGTGGCGCACGGCGGCGGCGGGCGGCCGGAGCCCGGTGTACCCGGGCTGATCCCGGTCCGTCGGCCGGGGCTGACGGCAGCGGACGGCGAGAACCCCGGCTGGGCTTCGGCCCGGCCGGGGTTTTCCCGTTTTTCCACAGGGCGCGGCGGGCTCGTGGCGGGCTTCGGGGCGGCCGGGCACAGTAAGGGGATGCGGGGGTGGTGGCGGGAGCTCGCCGGGCTGGTGCTGCCGGGCGCCTGCGCCGGCTGCGGGGCGCTGCGCGTGGTGCTGTGCGCTGCCTGCGGTCGGGCCCTGGACGGCGCCGCGGCGGGCCCGGTGCGGCCCTCCGGGCGGCCGCGGGGGCTGCCCCCGGTGTACGGGGCCGCGGCGTACGAGGGTGTCGTACGGGCGGTCGTGCTCGCGCACAAGGAACGCGGGGCGCTGGCGCTGTCGGGGCCGCTCGGGGTGGCCCTGGCGGCGGCGGTCGCCGCGGCCGCGCAGGGCCCGGCCGGCCGCCCCGCGGCGGGCCCGGCGGCGGTGGTCCTGGTGCCCGTGCCCTCGGCGGCGCGGCAGGTGCGGGCGCGCGGGCACGATCCGGTGCGCAGGACCGCGCTCGCGGCGGCGGGGCGGCTGCGGCGGTCCGGTGTCCCCGCGCGGGTGGCGTCGGTGTTGCGCCAGGCGCGGGCGGTGGCCGACCAGGCGGGTCTGGGGGCGCGGGAGCGGTGGGAGAACCTCGCCGGGGCGCTGACGGTGTGCCGGGGCGGTGCGCGAGCGGTGGCCGGGGCGCGGATCGTGCTGGTGGACGACGTGATGACGACCGGGTCCACGCTCGCGGAGGCGGCGCGGGCGCTGGGGGCGGCCGGGGCCGGTCCGGTGGTGGGGGCGGCCGTGGTGGCGGCTCCGCCCGGGTCTTTCGTACGAATCCGGTCGTCTACCCGGACAGAGCAACATTCCTGTGAATAGATTTGGAACTGATGGGGAAGGCGCATCGTTGCAGGTAACGAGAGGGACTGGACACCTGAACGGAGGTACGTTCCGGTAGCGGGTGCCGACAACCGACATGGAGAGATATGTTCGGTTGTAAGGAACTGGCGACCCTGGGGCTCGCGTCGGATCGCACGTTTCGCAGTTGCTGAATCTTCGTGTCAGAGACTGTCTCTCGACTCCGAAGTCGGTGGGGTGTAGATCTTGCCGATGGGGGAGGAGGAGGTGAAAGTCGCCAAGTCCGAGGCTCCGGTGAACACCGGAGCCTGGTGCGAAAGGGAGACGCTTCGCCTTTGCGGAGGCGGGCTCTCCGGGAACGGAGTTCTGCGTGGACATCGTCGTCAAGGGTCGCAAGACCGAGGTGCCCGAGCGGTTCCGCAAGCACGTTGCGGAGAAGCTCAACGTGGACAAGATCCAGAAGTATGACGGCAAGGTCATCAGCATGGATGTCGAGGTGTCCAAGGAGCACAACCCGCGACAGGCCGACCGTTCCGACCGTGTCGAGATCACGCTGCGTTCGCGCGGGCCGGTGATCCGAGCCGAGGCCGCAGCGGCCGACCCGTACGCGGCGCTGGATCTGGCGCACGAGAAGCTCGAGGCCCGGCTGCGCAGGCAGCACGACAAGCGCGCCACCCGCCGCGGCAGCGGCAGGCTTTCGGCGGCCGAGGTCGCCGACGCGGTGCCGGACGCCGCGACCCTGAACGGGCACGGCATGCCGGTCTCCGCCGAGGAAACGGACGCGATTCCCACGACCCGGATCGGGTCGCTGGAGGTACAGGGCGAAGGCCCGTTGATCGTCCGCGAGAAGACGCACTCGGCGTCTCCCATGTCGCTCGACCAGGCTCTGTACGAGATGGAGCTGGTCGGCCACGACTTCTATCTGTTCGTCGATTCCGAGACGAAGATGCCGAGCGTCGTCTACCGGCGTCACGGCTACGACTACGGCGTGATCCACCTCAACTCCGACCAGGCCTCCAGCACGGATGAGCCCGGTCCGGGAGGCGCGGGCGGAGCGCTGGGCGGCTGAGCCGCGTCGGGTTTCCGCGCGGTGCCCCTGCCGGACGGGACGCGTCCGGCAGGGGCATCCCTGTGACCGGATATGCGCCAGGCGTCCGCCCGGAGAGCCCCGGTGGGCAGCGCGGGCATGGAATCATGGCGGGCAGTCAACCGGTGGGTGCGTACGCCGGGTTGGCCGGGCAGCTCGGCACATGCAGGGGGAGGAACGATGGCGGACGGTTTCGAACCGGTGCGCGAGGACGAGGGCGGCGGCGAGCCGATCCGGGTGCTCGTCGTCGACGACCACGCCCTGTTCCGGCGCGGGCTGGAGATCGTCCTCGCGCAGGAAGAGGACATCCAGGTCGTCGGCGAGGCCGGGGACGGCGCGGAGGCGGTGGACAAGGCGGCGGACCTGCTGCCGGACATCGTGCTGATGGACGTGCGGATGCCCCGGCGCGGCGGGATCGAGGCGTGTACGTCGATCAAGGAGGTGGCCCCCTCCGCGAAGATCATCATGCTGACGATCAGCGATGAGGAGGCGGACCTCTACGACGCGATCAAGGCGGGCGCCACCGGGTACCTGCTGAAGGAGATCTCCACGGACGAGGTGGCCACCGCGATCCGCGCGGTGGCCGACGGGCAGTCGCAGATCAGCCCCTCGATGGCGTCGAAACTCCTCACCGAGTTCAAATCCATGATCCAGCGGACGGACGAGCGCAGGCTGGTGCCCGCGCCCCGGCTCACCGACCGCGAGGTGGAAGTGCTCAAGCTCGTGGCGACCGGGATGAACAACCGGGACATCGCCAAGGAACTGTTCATTTCCGAGAACACGGTGAAGAACCACGTCCGCAACATCCTGGAGAAACTCCAGCTGCACTCGCGGATGGAGGCCGTGGTCTACGCGATGCGGGAGAAGATCCTGGAGATCCGCTAGACCTCCGGTTTCAGCCGGCCGCCAGCTCGGCGGTGACCGCCGCCGCCTCCTGCGGGGTCTGCGCGCGCTCCACCCGGACGTCGTCGCAGCCGACCCACTCGGCCGCCTCGCGCAGCGCCGCGGCCATCGCCGGGGCCGCCTTCGGCGAGGTCAGGGACAGCTGCCGGGCCACCAGGGTGCGGCCCTCGCGGGCCGGGTCCACCCGCCCCTGGAGCCGGCCGCCGGCCAGCAGCGGCATCGCGAAGTAGCCGTGCACGCGCTGCGGCTTGGGCACGTACGCCTCCAGCTTGTGGCTGAACCCGAAGATCCGCTCGGTTCGCGGGCGGTCCCAGACCAGGGAGTCGAAGGGGGAGAGCAGGGTCGTGCGGTGCCGGCCGCGCGGGGGAGCGGCCAGCGCCTCCGGGTCGGCCCAGGCGGGCTTGGTCCAGCCCTCGACCGCCACGGGCACCAGGCCGGAGTCGGCGATCACCGCGTCGAACTGCTCACCCTTGATCCGGTGGTAGTCGGCGATGTCCGCGCGGGTGCCGACCCCCAGGGACTTCCCGGCGAGGCCGACGAGGCGGCGCAGGCACTCGGTGTCGTCCAGGTCGTCGTGCAGCAGCGCGTCCGGCACGGCCCGCTCGGCCAGGTCGTAGACCCGCTTCCAGCCGCGCCGCTCGGTGCAGACCACGTCACCGGCGTCGAGCAGCCACTCCACCGCGATCTTCGTCTCGGACCAGTCCCACCACGGGCCGCCGTTCTTGGCGCCGCCCAGCGCGGTGGAGGTGAGCGGGCCTTCGGCCCGCAGCCGGTCCAGGACCAGCGCGCAGGAGCCCTCGCGGTCCTTCATCCGGTGCCAGCGGTAGCCGTGCTCCCGCCGGGCCCGGCGCCGGAAGGCGAAGTGCGGCCATTCCTCGATCGGCAGGATGCAGGCCGCGTGCGACCAGTACTCGAAGGCGTGGCTGTCGGACCAGTACGCCCGCTCGACCGCCTCGCGGCCCACCGCGCCGAGGCGCGCGTACGGGATCAGCTCGTGCGAGCGGGCCAGTACGGAGATGGTGTCCAGCTGTACGGCGCCCAGGTGGCGCAGCACCCCGCGCACCCCGCCGCGCCGGTCGGGCGCTCCGAGGAGCCCCTGTGCGCGCAGGGCGATGCGGCGCGCTTCGTCGGCGGACAGGGACACGGCGGCGGTGGGCGTGGTCATGCGCCGCAGCCTAGGCCCCGGCACTGACAGCGGGCCCCCGGTCCGGTGCCGGGAGGTACGGCAGCCGGGACTCCAGGCCCAGGTCGGCGGGGAGCAGCCCGCCCACCCAGCAGTCACGCCAGGTGCCCCGGACCGGCAGGGCGGCCCGCAGGACGCCCTCGACGCGGAACCCGGCCTTCTCCGCGACCGCCCGGGAGCCGGCGTTGCCGACCTCGGCCCGCCACTCCACCCGGCCGGCGCCGAGCCCGGTGAAGGCCCAGCGGCACACCGCCGTCACGGCTTCCACGGTGTAGCCGCGGCCCCGGTGTTCCTTCGCCGCCCAGTAGCCCACCTCGTACGCCGCCGGTCCGCGCACGTGGAGCCCGACCGCGCCGACGAGGGTGCCGGAGTCCGCGCGGCAGACCGCGAAGGAGTATTCGGTGTCCTGCCGCCAGCCGTCCGGGGAGATCTCGGAGGTCCAGCCGCGCGCGTGTTCCCGCTCGTACGGAACGGGGACGGAGGTCCAGCGCTGGACGTCGGGATCCTGGCAGGACAGGTGGACGCCGTCGGCGTCCTCGGGGATCCAGGGGCGCAGTATCAGCCGTTCGGTGATCAGGGTGGTGGGCTCCATGACCGAATTCTGCTGGCGCGGCCCCGGCCGGGCGAGCAGTTTTCGTGCCGGGCGGCACCTTCGCAGCCTCCCGTACGTTCTCAATCCGGGCGCATGCCGCCCCGCGGCCATGGCGGACCTCCCGACGCGACCGTGTCCTCGCTTACGATGGCCGGTGCGGTGGGGCCCACCCTCCGTGCCCGCGTACGAACCAGTGCCAGGCCCGACCGGCAAGGAGACAAACCTCGGTGTCCGTCTTCAACAAGCTCATGCGTGCAGGCGAAGGCAAGATCCTGCGCAAACTGCACCGCATCGCGGACCAGGTCAACTCCATCGAAGAGGACTTCGTCAACCTCTCCGACGCCGAGTTGCGTGCGCTCACCGACGAGTACAAGCAGCGCTACCGGGACGGCGAGAGCCTGGACGACCTGCTGCCGGAGGCCTTCGCCACCGTCCGCGAGGCCGCCAAGCGCGTCCTGGGCCAGCGGCACTACGACGTGCAGCTGATGGGCGGCGCCGCCCTGCACCTCGGCTACGTGGCCGAGATGAAGACCGGTGAGGGCAAGACCCTCGTCGGTACGCTCCCGGCGTACCTGAACGCCCTGTCCGGCGACGGCGTGCACCTGATCACGGTGAACGACTACCTGGCCGAGCGCGACTCCGAGATGATGGGTCGCGTCCACAAGTTCCTGGGCCTGACCGTCGGCTGCATCCTGGCCAACATGACCCCGGCGCAGCGCCGCGAGCAGTACAACTGCGACATCACCTACGGCACGAACAACGAGTTCGGCTTCGACTACCTGCGCGACAACATGGCGTGGTCGAAGGACGAGCTGGTGCAGCGCGGCCACAACTTCGCCGTGGTCGACGAGGTCGACTCCATCCTGATCGACGAGGCCCGCACCCCGCTGATCATCTCCGGTCCGGCCGACCAGGCCACGAAGTGGTACGGCGACTTCGCCAAGCTGGTCACCCGCCTGACCAGGGGCGAGCCGGGCAACCCGCTCAAGGGCATCGAGGAGACCGGCGACTACGAGGTCGACGAGAAGAAGCGCACCGTCGGCATCCACGAGGCCGGTGTCTCCAAGGTCGAGGACTGGCTCGGCATCGACAACCTCTACGAGTCGGTGAACACGCCGCTCGTCGGCTACCTGAACAACGCCATCAAGGCGAAGGAACTGTTCAAGAAGGACAAGGACTACGTCGTCATCGACGGCGAGGTCATGATCGTCGACGAGCACACCGGCCGTATCCTCGCCGGCCGCCGCTACAACGAGGGCATGCACCAGGCGATCGAGGCGAAGGAAGGGGTGGACATCAAGGACGAGAACCAGACCCTCGCCACGATCACCCTGCAGAACTTCTTCCGCCTCTACAACACGCTCTCCGGCATGACCGGTACGGCCATGACCGAGGCCGCCGAGTTCCACCAGATCTACAAGCTGGGCGTCGTCCCGATCCCGACGAACCGGCCCATGCAGCGCAAGGACCAGGCCGACCTGATCTACCGCACCGAGGTCGCCAAGTTCGCCGCCGTCGTCGACGACATCGCGGAGAAGCACGAGAAGGGCCAGCCGATCCTCGTCGGCACCACCTCGGTCGAGAAGTCCGAGTACCTGTCGCGGCAGCTGTCCAAGCGCGGCATCCCGCACGAGGTCCTCAACGCCAAGCACCACGAGCGCGAGGCCGTGATCGTCGCGCAGGCGGGCCGTCGCGGCGCCGTGACGGTCGCCACGAACATGGCCGGCCGTGGTACCGACATCAAGCTCGGCGGCAACCCGGACGACCTCGCCGAGGCCGAGCTGCGCCAGCAGGGCCTGGACCCCGAAGAGCACATCGAGGAGTGGGCGCACGCCCTGCCCGCCGCGCTGCAGCGCGCGGAAGCGGCCGTGAAGGCCGAGTTCGAGGAGGTCAAGGCGCTCGGCGGGCTGTACGTGCTGGGCACCGAGCGGCACGAGTCGCGCCGTATCGACAACCAGCTGCGCGGCCGCTCCGGCCGTCAGGGCGACCCGGGCGAGTCCCGCTTCTACCTGTCGCTGGGCGACGACCTGATGCGCCTGTTCAAGGCGCAGATGGTCGAGCGCGTGATGTCGATGGCGAACGTGCCGGACGACGTGCCGATCGAGAACAAGATGGTGACGCGCGCGATCGCGTCCGCCCAGTCGCAGGTCGAGACCCAGAACTTCGAGACGCGCAAGAACGTCCTGAAGTACGACGAGGTCCTCAACAGCCAGCGCGAGGTCATCTACGGCGAGCGCCGCCGCGTCCTGGAGGGCGAGGACCTGCACGAGCAGGTGCGCTACTTCATGGACGACACCATCGACGCGTACATCGCGGCCGAGACGGTCGAGGGCTTCGCCGAGGAGTGGGACCTGGACCGGCTGTGGGGCGCGTTCAAGCAGCTCTACCCGCTCAAGGTCACGATCGAGGAGCTGGAGGACGCGGCGGGCGACCGCGCCGGCATCACCTCCGAGTTCATCGCGGAGTCCGTCAAGGACGACATCCACGAGCAGTACGAGGCCCGTGAGAAGGCGCTCGGCTCCGACATCATGCGCGAGCTGGAGCGGCGCGTGGTGCTGTCGGTGCTGGACCGCAAGTGGCGCGAGCACCTCTACGAGATGGACTACCTCCAGGAGGGCATCGGCCTGCGGGCGATGGCCCAGAAGGACCCGCTGGTCGAGTACCAGCGCGAGGGCTTCGACATGTTCAACGCCATGATGGAGGGCATCAAGGAGGAGTCCGTCGGCTACCTGTTCAACCTGGAGGTCCAGGTCGAGCAGCAGGTCGAGGAGGTCCCGGTGCAGGAGACCGCCCCGGTGGCGGCCCCCGGCCCGCGCCCGGAGATCCGCGCCAAGGGCCTCGACACCCCGCAGCGGCCGGACCGGCTGCACTTCTCCGCCCCGACGGTGGACGGCGAGGGCGGCGTGGTCGAGGGCGACTTCGAGGCCGAGGAGGGCGACGGGATGACCCGTGCCGAGCGCCGCAAGGCGCAGAAGGCCGCCGGCGGCCGCCGCCGCAAGAAGTAGCCGCCGCCCGTAGAGGCACCCCGCCGGGGGTCGGACACCGAGTGCGTGTCCGGCCCCCGGCGGCGTTTCCGCCGCCCGTTCTGTACGGAGTGGCAAACTCCGCCCCGCGGTTCTGTACAGCTGCGGCCGGTGCGGGACCTGACGGATGGAGTGCTTAACTGCCTTCATGGACAAGCGAGTTGAGCGCCGCCGTGAGCGGCCCCAGTTCGAGCTGCGCTGCGGCGGGCTGCACATCGTGGTCGAGCGTGTTCCCGTCTGGCTGGTCGCGCTGGTGGCCACGGCCACCGGTACCGGGGCGGCCTGGTGGACCGGCCTTTAGGTCCCCCGCCCCGCCCTGCCCCGGCGGGGGCGGGGTCAGGGGAGCGGGCCCCGGATCTCGACGGCGGCGCAGCGCCAGCGCAGGTCGGGGCCCTGCTCCAGGCGGAACGCCATGGCCGAGATCCGGTCGCCGGTGGCGATGCGGGCGAAGGCCTCGATGACGCCCGGCCCCGGGTGGAAGCGCCCGCAGCGGTGCAGCACCGGGCGCAACCGGCTGCGCAGCGGACCGGCCGGGGCCAGGCCCACCAGCTGGTCGTAGGCGGGTCCGATGGTGAGGCCGAGCAGGGAGTGCACCGGGCGCTGGCCGCTGATCACCGCCAGCAGGCGTTCGGCGAACCAGTCGTGGGGCCCGCGGGCGGCCTGCGGGCGGGCCTCCCGCGGGCCGGGGCGGCGCTGGTCGCGACGGCCCGGGGGCCGGGCGGCGTTCCCGGTCGGCCCGGCCGCCCGGGGCGGCCGCCCCGGCGGCCCGGCGGTCCGCGTCGCCTGCGTCGTCCGCGTCGCGCTGCTCGTCCTGCTGGTCCCGGTCCTGGTGGTCATGGCGGTCGTCCCCCACGCGTACGGGCCCGGGGCGGTACCGGGCGGTAACTTCGTCGGGGATCTTCTACGGCCGCCCGACACGCTCCGCAACAAAGCCGTGGCGCCCCGGCGGGTCCCGCGCCGCTTCACCTATCCGGGTGGCCGGAGCCCCGCAGGAGGCCGCACACGGGCCGCCTGGAGCCGCGCCGTGGACGCGCCCCGCCGTCGCCCGTGCAGCCCGAAGGGGGACCGGGGCCGTCACCGCACGCAGTCTTCCGCCGCCGCTGCGCCACCGTCGTATCCTGAGGGCGTTCCCGACTACCGAAAGCAGCCGGCCATGCGCGTGTACGTCCCCCTGACCGTCCCCGGGCTCGCCGAGGTGCACCAGGCGGGTGAGCTGGGCGGATCCCCCCTGCGCGCGTACGCCGTCACGCCCGGCCTGCGCGAGTGGTACGTGTCGGACGACATCGAGGAGCTGGAGTACGCCGCCCTCGGCCGGGCCGCCACCGCCTCCCTGCGGATGCTGGCCGAGGACCCGACCGCCCCGCGCAAGCGCGTCGTCGTCGCCCTCGACGTGGCCGACAAGGCCGTCACGGCCGTCCCCGGGATCGACGAGGCCTCCCTCGGGCAGGTCGCCGTCGCCGGCCCGGTCCGGCTGACCGCGGCGGCCGCCGTCCACGCGGACGCCGAGGACGCGGTCAAGGACGTCGAGGCGGCCGCTGCGGCCGTCGGGGCCGCCGACGCCGGGGACGACGACGCCCAGTTCACCGTGGACGGCGCCGACGACCACGAGCTGCTGTGGTTCGGCGTCCAGGAGATCCCGGGGCTCCTGGCATGAGCGTCGGATCGAAGGCCACCCACATCGTCTGGGACTGGAACGGCACCCTGCTCCACGACATCGACGCCGTGATCACGGCGACGAACGCCTCCTTCGCCGAGTTCGGCTTCGCGTCGATCACGCTGGAGCGCTACCGTGAGCTCTACGTCGTACCGGTGCCGAAGTTCTACGAGCGGCTCATGGGCCGGCTGCCCACCGAAGCCGAGTGGGCCGTCATGGACGAGGCGTTCCACCGCCACTACTGGGCCGCTGCCGCGGACGCCGGGCTCGCCGAAGGGGCCCGGGAGCTGCTGAGCGACTGGCAGGCCGCCGGGCTCACCCAGTCCCTGCTGTCGCTGGCACCCCACGACCGGCTCGTACCGCTGGTGCGGGCGTACGGCATCGACCGGCACTTCCTGCGCGTCGACGGCCGCACCGGCCCCTCGCACAGCTCCAAGGCCGCCCACCTGGTCCGGCACATGGCGGCCCTGGAGGCCGGCGGTGTGACGGCCGGGCGCACGGTCCTCATCGGGGACGCGGTCGACGACGCCGTGGCCGCCGCCCACGTGGGCGCGCGGGCCGTCCTCTACACGGGTGGTTCGCACAGCCGCAGCAGTTTGGAATCAGCCGGTGTGCCGGTCGTGGACACCCTGGCAGAGGCCGTAGCCACTGCTCGCGAGCTGGCCGAATAGGTACTGGCACGCGAGGTGGTCCGCGTCACTGCGCACATCGTCAAACTTCCGGACTTGCTTTTGTACAGATCCGGACCGTGACGCGGTGGGGGGAGGGCGAGATAGCCTGGTACCCGTGATCAGCGCGATAGTCCGCGGGGGCACTGACGCCCCCGGCCCGCGCCCGGCGCACGACCGTGCCCGGGCCTTCGCTGATCCCCGCTGCCGGGACGCCTGGCCGATTCTGGCCGTATCCCTCCCGGTCGGCTCTCACGACGACATAGCGTCGCTTCCGGACGGACTACCCGCAGCGCGGCGCTACGTCATTCCTTCCTTCACCTACGTCACGCAATGGCGCGCGACAGGAGCCAGAGGACATGCAGACCAAGCTGGACGAAGCAAAGGCCGAGCTGCTCGCGCGGGCGGCCCGGGTAGCTGAGCACAGCCCGGCCGGGGGACTCCTTCCGACCGGTGCCGAGCAGAAAGAGCGGCCCGACCGGGACACGACGCTCGCCTATCTCCAGCGCTACTACCTGCACACCGCCCCCGAGGACCTCGTCGACCGGGACCCCGTCGACGTCTTCGGGGCGGCGCTGTCGCACTACCGGCTCGCCGAGACCCGGCCGCAGGGCACCGCGAACGTCCGCGTGCACACCCCGACCGTCGAGGAGAACGGCTGGACCTCCAGCCACTCCGTCGTCGAGGTCGTCACCGACGACATGCCCTTCCTCGTGGACTCCGTGACGAACGAGCTGTCCCGCCAGGGCCGCGGCATCCACGTCGTGATCCACCCCCAGGTCGTCGTCCGCCGCGACGTCACGGGCAAGCTGATCGAGATCCTCGGTCCCGACTGCGACGCGCACGGCCCCAAGACCGCGCGCCCCCACGACTCCCTCGTCGAGTCCTGGATCCACGTCGAGATCGACCGCGAGACCGACCGCGCCGACCTCAAGCAGATCACCGTCGACCTGCTGCGCGTCCTGTCCGACGTCCGCGAGGCCGTCGAGGACTGGGAGAAGATGCGCGAGGCCGCGCTGCGCATCGCCGACGGCCTCCCCGACGAGCCGACCGCCGCCGACCTCCACGAGTACGAGCTCGAAGAGGCCCGCGAGCTGCTGCGCTGGCTCGCCGACGACCACTTCACCTTCCTCGGCTACCGCGAGTACAACCTCGTCGACGGCGACGCCCTCGCGGCCGTGCCCGGCACCGGCCTCGGCATCCTGCGCTCCGACCCGCACCACAGCGGCAAGGACGACGCCCACGCGGTCTCCCCGTCCTTCAACCGGCTGCCGGCCGACGCCCGCGCCAAGGCCCGCGAGCACCGCCTGCTGGTGCTGACCAAGGCCAACAGCCGCGCCACCGTCCACCGCCCCTCGTACCTCGACTACATCGGCGTGAAGAAGTTCGACGCCGACGGCAACGTCGTCGGCGAGCGCCGCTTCCTCGGCCTGTTCTCCTCCGCCGCGTACACCGAGTCCGTGCGCCGCGTCCCGGTCATCCGCCGCAAGGTCGCCGAGGTGCTCGAAGGCGCCGGCTTCTCGCCGAGCAGCCACGACGGCCGCGACCTGCTCCAGATCCTGGAGACCTACCCGCGCGACGAGCTGTTCCAGACCCCGGTCGACAAGCTCCGCGAGATCGCCACCTCCGTCCTGTACCTGCAGGAGCGCCGCCGGCTGCGGCTGTACCTGCGCCAGGACGAGTACGGCCGCTACTACTCGGCCCTCGTCTACCTGCCGCGCGACCGGTTCACCACCGGCGTGCGGCTGCGGCTGATGGACATCCTGAAGGAGGAGCTCGGCGGCACCAGCGTCGACTTCACCGCCTGGAACACCGAGTCGATCCTCTCCCGCATCCACTTCGTCGTCCGCGTCCCGCAGGGCACCGAGCTGCCCGCGCTGACCGACGCCGACGTCGAGCGCGTCGAGGGCCGCCTCGTGGAGGCCGCCCGCTCCTGGTCCGACGGCTTCGGCGAAGCCCTGGTCGCCGAGCTCGGCGAGGAGCGCGCCGCCGAACTGCTGCGCAAGTACAGCGGCTCCTTCCCCGAGGGCTACAAGGCCGACCACACGCCGCGCATGGCCGTTTCCGACCTGTGCCACCTGGAGCGGCTCTCCGCCAGCGACAGCGAGTTCGCGCTGTCCCTGTACGAGCCGGTCGGCGCGGGCCCCGGCGAGCGCCGGTTCAAGATCTACCGCACCGGTGAGCAGGTCTCGCTGTCCGCGGTCCTGCCGGTGCTGCAGCGCCTCGGCGTCGAGGTCACCGACGAGCGCCCGTACGAGCTGCGCCGCAGCGACCGCACCAGCGCGTGGATCTACGACTTCGGCCTGCGCATGCCCGTCGCCGGGAACGGCGACAACTACCTCGGCGACGGCGCCCGCGAGCGCTTCCAGGACGCCTTCTCCGCCGTGTGGCGGGGCGAAGCCGAGAACGACAACTTCAACACCCTGGTCCTGAGCGCCAAGCTCACCTGGCGGCAGGCCGTCATCCTGCGCGCGTACGCCAAGTACCTGCGTCAGGCCGGCTCCACCTTCAGCCAGGACTACATGGAGGACACCCTCCGCAACAACGTCCACATCACGCGGCTGCTGATCTCGCTGTTCGAGGCCCGGATGTCGCCCGGACGCCAGTCCGCCGGCACCGAGCTCGTCGACGCGATGCAGGAGGAGCTGGACGGGGCCCTGGACCAGGTCGCCTCGCTGGACGAGGACCGGATCCTGCGGTCCTTCCTCACGCTGATCAAGGCGACCCTGCGGACCAACTTCTTCCAGCTCAACGCCCAGGGCGAGCAGCACTCCTACGTGTCGATGAAGTTCGACCCGCAGGCCATCCCGGAGCTGCCGGCGCCCCGCCCGGCCTTCGAGATCTGGGTGTACTCGCCGCGTGTCGAGGGCGTCCACCTGCGCTTCGGCAAGGTCGCCCGCGGCGGTCTGCGCTGGTCCGACCGCCGCGAGGACTTCCGTACGGAGATCCTCGGCCTGGTCAAGGCGCAGATGGTCAAGAACACCGTCATCGTGCCGGTTGGTGCCAAGGGCGGCTTCGTCGCCAAGAACCTGCCGGACCCGTCGGTGGACCGCGACGCCTGGCTCGCCGAGGGCGTCGCCGCGTACAAGATCTTCATTTCGGCGCTGCTCGACATCACCGACAACATGGTCGGCGGCGAGGTCGTGCCGCCCAAGGGCGTGGTCCGCCACGACGAGGACGACACCTACCTCGTCGTCGCCGCCGACAAGGGCACGGCCACCTTCTCCGACATCGCCAACGGCGTCGCGGAGTCGTACGGCTTCTGGCTGGGCGACGCCTTCGCCTCGGGCGGCTCGGCCGGCTACGACCACAAGGGCATGGGCATCACCGCCCGCGGCGCCTGGGAGTCCGTCAAGCGGCACTTCCGCGAGCTCGGCCACGACACCCAGACCCAGGACTTCACCGTCGTCGGCGTCGGTGACATGTCCGGTGACGTCTTCGGCAACGGCATGCTGCTCTCCGAGCACATCCGCCTGGTCGCCGCCTTCGACCACCGGCACATCTTCATCGACCCGACCCCGGACGCGGCCGTCTCGTACGCCGAGCGCCGGCGCCTGTTCGAGCTGCCGCGCTCCTCGTGGGCGGACTACAACCCCGAGCTGCTGTCCGCGGGCGGCGGCGTCCACCCGCGCAGCGCGAAGTCCATCCCGGTCAACGCGCACATCCGGGAGGCCCTCGGGATCGAGGCGGGGGTCACCAAGATGACCCCGGCCGAGCTGATGCAGGCCGTCCTGCACGCCCCCGTGGACCTGCTGTGGAACGGCGGCATCGGCACCTACGTCAAGGCCACGGCCGAGACGCACGCCGAGGTCGGCGACAAGGCCAACGACGCCATCCGCGTCAACGGCGCCGACGTCCGGGCCAAGGTCATCGGCGAGGGCGGCAACCTGGGCCTCACCCAGCTCGGCCGCATCGAGTTCGCCCGGACCGGCGCCGGTGGCGAGGGCGGCAAGGTCAACACCGACGCCATCGACAACAGCGCGGGCGTGGACACCTCCGACCACGAGGTGAACATCAAGATCCTGCTGAACGCGGTCGTCGCCGACGGCGACATGACCGTCAAGCAGCGCAACGCCCTGCTGGCGGAGATGACCGACGAGGTCGGCCGCCTGGTGCTGCGCAACAACTACGCGCAGAACACCGCCCTGGCCAACGGCATCGCCCAGGCCCACAGCCTGCTCCACGCCCAGCAGCGCTTCGTGCGCCGCCTGGAGCAGGCCGGCCAGCTCAACCGTGACCTGGAGTTCCTGCCCAGCGACCGGCAGATCCGCGAGCTGCTCGGCGGCGGCACCGGCCTGACCCAGCCGGAGCTGGCCGTCCTGCTGGCCTACACCAAGATCACGGTGGCGGACGAGCTCATCACCACCGAGCTGCCGGACGACCCGTACCTGCGCCGCCTGCTGGACGCGTACTTCCCGGCCGCGCTGCGCGCGAAGTTCCCGGAGCAGATCGCCTCCCACGCCCTGCGCCGCGAGATCATCACCACGCTGCTGGTCAACGACACCGTCAACACCGGTGGTTCGACCTTCCTGCACCGGCTGCGCGAGGAGACCGGCGCCTCCACCGAGGAGATCGTGCGGGCGCAGCTCGCGGCCCGCGAGATCTTCGGCCTGGCCGCGGTGTGGGACGCGGTCGAGGCCCTCGACAACAAGGTCGCGGCGGACGTCCAGACCCGGGTGCGCCTGCACTCGCGGCGCCTGGTCGAGCGCGGCACGCGCTGGCTGCTGAACAACCGGCCGCAGCCGCTCCAGATCACCGAGACCATCGAGCTGTTCGCCGAGCGGGTCGCCCAGGTCTGGGCCGAGCTGCCGAAGCTGGTGCGCGGCGCGGACCTGGAGTGGTACCAGCTGGTCATGGACGAGCTGACCGGCGAGGGCGTGCCGGAGGAGCTGGCGGCGAAGGTCGCCGGGTTCTCCTCGGCCTTCCCGACGCTCGACATCGTGGCGATCTCGGACCGGACCGGCGTGGACCCGCTGGGCGTCGCCGAGGTGTACTACGACCTGGCCGACCGCCTGGAGATCACCCAGCTGATGGACCGGATCATCGAGCTGCCGCGGGCCGACCGCTGGCAGTCCATGGCCCGCGCCTCCATCCGCGAGGACCTGTTCGCGGCGCACGCGGCGCTGACCGCCGACGTGCTGGCGGCCGGTGAGGCCGGTGCGACCCCCGAGGAGCGCTTCGAGGCCTGGGAGGACAAGAACGCGGCGATCATCGCCCGTGCCCGGACCACCCTGGACGAGATCCGCGGCTCGGACGACTTCGACCTCGCGAACCTGTCGGTCGCGATGCGGACGATGCGGTCGCTGCTGCGCGTGCACAGCTGACGACCGGCAGCTGACGACCCTTCGGGGCCGTGAGCGAACGAGCGGCTCGGAACCATGAGTTCCGGGCCGCTCGTCGTGTAGGGCGTTGCCCGCCACAGGGCTTGGCCACCTCACGACACCACGGGGAAGCAGGACAGCAGTGCACATCGAACGACACCAGGTGGGCGGGGCCGCGGTCGCCGCGGCGCGCGAGGACTTCGTGAACCGGATCGGCTCCCTGGTCCGCTCCATGTCCCGCGCGGACCGCATGGCCACGTACGAATGGCAGACGATCTCCGAGGAGCTCCTCGACTACCTCGGCGCGCTCTCCGTGGAGACGCCCCGCCTCGACACCCCCGAGGCCCGGGCCGTCCTGAAGGACGCCGCGGAAGCCGCCGCGGGCGCGGTGTCGTTCGCCGCGTACTACGGGTACGACTCCTTCCACGTCTTCCTCGACTACGTCAACTTCGGCATGAGCTACGACCGGGACGGTGACCCGGCCGACCGGGAGTCCGTCAGCCCCCACGACTGGCTCGACGCCTTCTGCCTGGCCGTGATCGACGGAGACACCGGACGGCACGGCGAGGCCTTCCACTTCGCCCGCCAGGAATCCCAGGCGCAGCACGCGGGCCGGCCCGCCGCCGAACTGGTCGGCGGCTTCATGGCGTACGTCTGCGGCGACCTGAACGACGACGACCAGGACTTCCCGCCGTCACAGGAGGCGAAGCTCGCCGCGATCGACGCCGGGCTCGCCCGGATCGACGCCCTCGCCCGGGAGACCGGCGAGGCGCTCCCGGACCACCCGGACAGCGCCGCCCTGCGTGCCCTGCGCGCCCTGACCGCAGGCGACCGGGAGGCGTACGGCACCGAACTCGTCGGGCTGCTGCACCGCCACGCCGAGCAGCCCGGGGCCTGGGTGCGGAGCCAGCCGCGCACGCTGCTGCCGCTCGTTCCGATCGCTCTGGCCGCGCTCGGCCACCGCGACCACGGCTGGTGGCCGCCGGTCGACACCGACTACCTGCCGTACGCGCTGCTCACCGGCTTCGCCAAGCCCGGGCCGAGGGTCGGCGCCTTCGGCCGCGACCGGCGCCCGGACGCGGTCGCGGAGCTGGCGGGCGGGCGGACCGTGGAGTTCGAACGGCCCCTCGCCCCGCAGCCGCTGACCGCGGAGGGCGAGGCCGGGTTCGAGGAGAGCACCCGCAAGGCCTTCACGCCGCAGGACGGCCCGGGACTGTCCTCCTGGCGTCTGGCCAGCGCCCTGCAGTACCAGGAGATCCTCTTCAAGACCCGCGCCACGCACGGCCCCGACGTCACCGATGTCCAGCTGCGGGGGCTGCACCTGGCCTCCGCGGTGGGCGCCGCGTTGTTCCGCACCACGCTGGCGGAGCCGGGCACCGAGACCGTGGTCCACGTCGAGGGGCGCACCCTGACGTACCCCGCCTACAGCGGTCACCGGGCCGGGCTCGCCCAGTGGCTCACGGCGACCCACCTCGCCCTGATCACGGGGGTGCGCGAGGACCTCGCCCCGCTCGTGCTGGCCGGGCCCACCCGGCTCCAGGAGGGCGCCCCCGCCTACTCGGCGTACTGCCGGGCCCTGCACGCCTATCTGCGCGGGGAGGATGCCGAGGAGGCCGCCGAGCACGCCGTACGGGCCCGGGAGGGCACCGCGGCGGGCGGCTTCCTGCCGCCCCCGGTCGCGTTGCTGTCGCAGCTGGTCGAGGGCGACGAGGAGAGCTTCAACCTCGCCCTCCTCGACGCCCTGGAGGCCCACCGCGACCACTACCTGGTGGCCGACCGCGCCGAGGACTGCGACGCGGCCCTCGACCTGGGCGCACTGGCCCTGGCCTGCCACGCCCGGCGCCGCGGCTGGAACATCCGGGTCGCCTCCCCGTACCTGCCGCCGCGCCTCCTGGAGGCGGCCGCGCCGCTGTAGGGCGTACCGGGCGGGTCAGCCGCCACCGGGCGGGTCAGCCGCCCGTGTGGGCCTCGTACGCGGAGCAGACCTCGTCGGCGGGGCCGTCCATCCGCAGGACGCCCGCCTCCAGCCAGATGGCGCGGTCGCAGGTCTCGCGGACCGTGCCGATGCCGTGACTGACGAGGAAGACGGTCCCGGCCTGCGCGCGCAGCTCCTCGATGCGCTTCTGGCTGCGCCGCTGGAAGGCGGCGTCGCCGGTGGCCAGGGCCTCGTCGATCATCAGCACGTCGTGGTCCTTGGCGGCGGCGATGGAGAAGCGCAGCCGGGCGCCCATGCCGGAGGAGTACGTCCGCATGGGCAGGGAGATGAAGTCGCCCTTCTCGTTGATGCCGGAGAAGTCGACGATGTCCTGGTAGCGCTCGTGGATCTGCTGCCGGGACATGCCCATGGCCAAGCCGCCGAGGATCACGTTGCGCTCGCCGGTGAGGTCGTTCATCAGGGCGGCGTTGACGCCGAGCAGCGAGGGCTGGCCGTGGGAGTAGACGGTGCCGCGGGCGACGGGCTGGAGTCCGGCGATCGCCTTGAGCAGGGTGGACTTGCCCGAGCCGTTGGAGCCGATCAGGCCGATGGCCTCGCCCCGGTACGCGGTGAAGCTGACGCCCTTGACGGCGTGCACCTCGCGGACGCCCGGGTCCGACCGGCGGGAGAGCAGCCGGCTGAGGGCGGCGGTGGCGCCGCCCTTGCGGGCGCCGGTATTCACCTTGTACACGACGTGGACGTCGTCGGCGATGACGGTGGGGACGCGGTCAGCCACGGCCGTACTCCTCCTCTGCCTTCCAGAACCAGACGAACCCGCCGACGCCGGCGAGCAGGGCCCAGCCGACGGCGATCGCCCACGCGTGGGGCGGGAGCGCGTCGAAGCTGTCGATGAGGGCGTAGCGCATCAGGTCGATGTAGACGGCCGCCGGGTTGAGCTTCAGGGCGAGGGCGGCCCAGTGCGGCAGGTTGCCCTGGTGGAGCATCTGCTCGATGGACCACATGACGCCCGAGGAGTACATCCAGGTGCGCAGCACGAAGGGCATCAGCTGGCTGACGTCCGGGGTCCTGGCGCCGATCCTGGCCATCACCATGGCGCAGCCGGCGCAGAAGACGGCCGTCAGCGCCAGGACGGGTACGGCCAGCAGCCAGGCGGGACGGGGGGTCTGGCCGAAGGCGAGCAGCAGCACGACGAGCGCGCCCATGGTCACCAGCAGCTGCTGGAACAGTTGGAGGACGGAGGCCAGCGGCAGGCTCGCGCGGGGGAAGTGCAGGGCGCGGACCAGGCCCAGGTTGGCGTGCACGGCGCGGGTGCCCGTGTTGATCGAGCTGCCGATGAAGTCCCAGACGAAGACGCCGGTCAGCAGGAACGGCAGGTAGTCGGGCACGCCGTGGCTGGCGTTCAGGACGATGCCGAAGACGAAGTAGTAGACGGCCGCGTTGAGCACCGGGGTGGCCAGGTGCCAGACCTGGCCGAGCTTCGCGGTGCTGTACGTGGCCTGCATCCGGGCGGTGGCGTACGCGGTGACGAAGTGGCGGCGGCCCCAGAGCCGGCGCACGTACTCCGGAAGCGGGGGGCGGGCGCCGCTGACCGTCAGGCCGTGGGCGGCGGCCAGCTCCGCGGGGCTCGCGGCGGCCGGGGAGGCCGGGGCGGGTGGGGCGGGTGAGGTCACGGTCACGGGGGTCGCTTTCGACGGGGCCAGAACGTGAGGGGCGACGGGACGGATCCGTATCGTCGCTACGGGGAGACTAGGGCGGCATGCGACGGAACGCAACCGTATCGTCGTGACGGAGTGGTGCTGGCGCGCCCGGCTATGCTCGGTCCATGACCACGGACCCCGCCGCCGCCTCCCCGCCCGCCCCCGCCCGCCGCGCCCCCGCCGGGGCCGCCGTACTGCGCGAGGACGTGACCGAGGCGATCCGCGCCGCGGTACTGGAGGAGCTGGCCGCGGTCGGGTTCTCGCGGATGTCGATCGAGGGGATCGCGCGGCGCGCCGGAGTCGGCAAGACGGCCGTCTACCGGCGCTGGAAGTCCAAGCTCCACCTGGTCCTGGACCTGGTGCAGGCCTTCGCGGTGGACGGCCTGCCCGTACCCGCCACGGGCTCGCTCCACGGAGACGTGCGCGCCTTGCTGGAGGTCATGTCCCACGTGCTGCGCCACCCGGTGGCCTCCGCGGTGATCCCCGACCTGCTCGTCGAAGCGGCCCGCAGTCCGGAGATCGCGGACGCGGTGCGCGGCGCCCTCCTCGACGGGGAGCGGCGGATGGCCGAGGGCATCGTGTCCGACGCCGTCGAGCGCGGCGAGCTGGCACCGGGCACGGATCCCGGTCGGGCGCTGGACCTCGCGATCGGGCCGCTGTACTGGCGGCAGGTGGTGGTCCGCGACGAGGTCCCGCCCGGCTACCTCGACGACCTGGCCGCCTCGGTGGTGGCAGGCCTCACGTCCATGGCTCCCGGGCGGCCCTGACCGGAAGCGGCGGCCCGGGCAGCCGGCGGGGGCCGCCGGCGGGGGCCGCCGGCGGGGGCGGCCGGCCCGGGCGGTCGCCTTCACCCCTACGGCCACAGGCCCCGTGTGGTCAGGGGGGCCAGAGCGGGCTCCGGGGTGCGCGAGGACGGCGCCGGGGCGGGCCGCCGGTCCACGAGCGGAACCACCGGCGGGACCGGCGACGGCTCCCCCAGGAAGACCCGGCGCACCACCCGCTCCGCCGCGTGCCCGTCGTCGAACTGGCAGAACCGGGCCCGGAACGCAGCCCGCAGCTGCGCCGAGCGCGAGCCCTGCCAGTGGCCCGTGGCGAAGATGTCCACGAGCTCGTCCTCGGTCCGCGCGATCGCCCCGGGTGGGCAGCTCCGCAGGTCGAAGTAGGTGCCGCGGGCGGCCTCGTACGCCTCCCAGTCGTCCGCGTGGATGACGATCGGGCGGTCCAGCGCCGCGTAGTCGAACATCAGGGACGAGTAGTCCGTCACCAACGCGTCCGACGCCAGGCAGAGTTCCTCCACCGAGGGGTGCGCGGAGACGTCGATCAGGCGCGGGTGGCGCACCGGCTCGCCCACCGGGCCCGCCCCGGTGCCCGCGCCCGTGTCCGCGTAGGTCAGGTGCCGGCGGGAGAGGATCGTGAAGCGCGGCCCCAGGTCCCGCAACACCCGCTCGAAGTCCAGGTGCTCGGGGCGGCTGCGCCGGTAGTCGCGGTGGGTCGGCGCGTACAGGACCGCCGTCGAGCCCGCCGGGATGCCCAGGCGCTCGCGCAGCTCCGCCACGTCCGGCCCGGTGGCCCGGTGGAAGGCGTCGTTGCGCGGGTAGCCGTACTCCAGGGTGGTGTAGGCGGCCGGAACCGCCCGCTCCCACACCAGCGTGGAGTGCCGGTTCGCGGAGAGCAGGTAGTCCCACTGGTCCGCGCCGCGCAGCAGACCGTCGAAGTCCGTGGTGGGGGCGGCCGCCGGCCGGTCCTGGAGGTCGAGGCCGACCCGCTTCAGCGGAGTCCCGTGCTGGGTCTGCAGCAGCACCTGACCCCGGCGCTTGACCAGGCCGCGGTCGAAGTTGACGTTGGTGGTCAGGTACCCGGCCCGCGCCAACGCGCTCCAGTACGCGGCCGAGCCCGGGCGCAGCAGGGCGGTCCGCGGCGGGAGGGTCGCCGCGTGCCGGGGATCGCAGATCCAGGCGGTCCGCATCCGCGGGGCGAGCTCGCGCAGCTTGGCCTCGATCGCCGCCGGGTTGCAGGCGTAGCCGCCGTGCCAGTACGCGGAGAACACGGCCAGCTCCCGGCGCAGCGGCAGCAGCCGCTGGAGGCGGTAGTGCAGGCGCAGCGCGGTCTCGCGCAGCCCCCGCCACAGGGCGGTCCCGGCCCGGGCCGCGGCCGCCCCGGCGGGGTCCAGCGCCGCCAGGGCGCCGTACGTGCGGCGCAGGCCGAGCCGCATCAGGGCGTGCCGGATCCGGTCGGCGCGCGACAGCGACAGCGGCGGCGGGGCCGGGTCGGCCGGCCGGTGGCGGCGCAGGAGCGCGCAGGCCCGCGCGAAGAACTCGGCCCGGGCGGCGCGCGGGAGGCGGCGCGGGTCCGCGTACAGGGCGCAGAGGTGCCCGGCGGTCCGTCGGTGCACGGCCGGCCGCCAGCGCTCCAGACCGGGGCGGGTGGCGATCAGGCCGAAGACCCGCTCGTACTGGTCGAGGACGTCGAGGTGGCGGCGGGTGGTGGTGGTCCGGAGCGAGCCGGTGCGCCGCTGCCGGTCGTACACGCACACCCGGTCCAGGACGGCGACGGACTCGGCCGCCAGCAGCGCCTGGGAGCTCCAGACGAGGTCCTCGTAGAGGCCGGTCGGGAAGGACAACCCCTCCCGCTCGACGTAGTCGCGGCGGCAGGCCTTGTTCCAGGCCGCCGCCGGCAGGCGGAGGAGGGCCGGGCGGTCGGCGGGGCGGAAGCTGGCCGGGCCGTCCTCGCCGAGCAGGTGGGCGAGCGGGTTGCGGGCCGTGTCCCCGGTCACGAGCAGACGCGCGTGGTCGTAGACGAGGACGTCGGGAGAACCGGTGTGCCCCAGCCGGTCGGCGACGGCCCGCAGGGCACCCGGGGCGAGGGTGTCGTCGCCGTCGAGGAAGACCAGGTAGTCGCCGGTCGCCCGGGCCAGCCCCGCGTTGCGGGCCGGGCCCGCGCCCAGGTTGTGCGCCAGGTGCACGGCCGTCACCCGGGGGTCGCGGGCCGCGTACTCGTCGATCAGCGCACCGCAGGCGTCGGGCGAGGCGTCGTCGACGGCGATCAGTTCCAGGTCCGGGTAGGACTGGGACAGGACCGATTCCAGGCTCTCCTGGAGGTACGCCTGAACCTTGTACGCGGGCACGATGACGCTGAACCGGGGCACGGCACATCCAGGAGTCGGCGCGGGCTTACCTCCCAGGAACCCCCGGTGCGGCGACCGGGTTACGCGGTGTGCGGCAAACGGGTTACACCGCGTCAACGCGGCACGTCGAAGCCGGTCCCCGCGGGGTCCGGCCGTGGCGGCGGCCGACCGTGTCGCCCACGGTGGTGCCGCCCAGCGCGACCGTCCTACTTCACCGCGCCGGCCGTCACCCCGGTCGTGAACTGCTGCTGGAACGCGAAGAACACCACCAGCGGCACCACCATCGACAAGAACGCGCCGGGCGCGAGGACGTCGATGTTGTTGCCGAACTGCCGTACCTGCTGCTGGAGGGCGACCGTGACCGGCGGGTGCGAGGAGTCAGCGAAGACCAGCGCGACCAGCATGTCGTTCCACACCCACAGGAACTGGAAGATGCCCAGCGAGGCGATCGCGGGCGCCCCCAGCGGCAGCACCACCCGGGCGAACAGCCGCAGTTCGCCGGCCCCGTCCAGCCGGGCCGCCTCCAGCAGCTCCCGCGGGATCTGCGCGAAGAAGTTGCGCAGCAGGAACACCGCGAACGGCAGCCCGAACGCGGTGTGGAACAGCACCACCCCCGCGGTCGTCTCGAACAGGCCGAGGGTGCCGAAGAGTTCGGAGACCGGGATCAGCGCCACCTGCACCGGGACGACGAGCAACGCGACGACGACCAGGAACAACCAGTCCCGGCCCGGGAACTCCAGCCAGGCGAAGGCGTATCCGGCGAACGAGCCCAGCACCAGCACCAGCAGGGTCGCGGGCACGGTGATGGCCACCGTGCTCAGCAGCGAGCCGGTGATCGCGTCGTTGGCGAGCAGCCGCTCGTAGTTCCCGGTCGTCAGCCGGGCCGGCGCGGTCAGCGCCTGCCACCAGCCGCCGCGGTTCAGGTCGCCCGGGTCCAGGAAGGAGGAGACCAGCAGTCCGAGCGTGGGCAGCAGCCAGAACAGGCCCGCGCAGACCAGGAAGACGCGGACCGCCCCGCCGGCCGCCCGCGAGGCTGCGGTGTGCACGAAGCTCATCGGCGGGCCTCCCGGCGCATGCGGCGGATGTTGTAGAGCATGACCGGCACCACCAGCACCAGCAGCAGCACCGCGATGGCGCTGCCCAGCCCCGCGTCGGCGTCCGTGCCGAAGGAGGTCCGGTACAGCTGGAGGGCCAGGACGTTGGCGTCGTCCTGGACCGAGCCCGGCGCGATCACGAACACCAGGTCGAAGATCTTCATCACGTTGATCACGAGGGTGACGAGGACCACCGCCAGCACCGGCGCCAGCAGCGGGACGGTGATCCGGCGGAACACCTGCCACTCGTTCGCCCCGTCCACCCGCGCCGCCTCCAGCAGCTCCCGCGGCACGGAGGCCAGCCCCGCCGCGATCAGCACCATCGCGAACCCGGCCCACATCCACACGTACGCGCCGATGATCGCCGGGGTGACCAGCGACGGGCCCAGCCAGTCCGCCCCCGCGTACGGCTCCCGGAAGTTCGACGCGGGCAGCCGCAGCAGCGCCCCGTCGGCCTTCGCGGACATGCTGAACGTGCCGTCCGCGCGGGTCGTCGCCGACTCCACCACCCGGCCGTCCCGGACCGCCTCGATCCGCATCCCGGCGAAGCCGGACTCCGCCGGGTCCACCGCGTTGGTCCGGCCGCCCCCGCCCCGCGTGAAGTCCTGCCAGGCCGTCCCCGTGACCCGGCCCGGCTCCGCCGCCGCGGGCCGCGCCGTCCGGGTGCCCCCGGGCAGCGTCTCCGGGGCGACGCCGACCAGCGGGAGCAGCACCGGCGTGCCCGCCCGGACCGGCTCGCGGGTGACGTAGCCGCCCGCGTCCGCGCCCCGGGCGGGGACGAGCGGCGCGTCCCGGCCCGGGCGGGCCCGCGGGAACGCCGACGCCGGCGCGAAGGTGTCGTGCACCGCGACCAGCACCGCGTTGGCGGCGCCCCGGTCGGGGTCCTGGTCGTAGACCAGCCGGAAGATGATCCCGGCCGCCAGCATCGAGATCGCCATCGGCATGAAGACCAGCAGCTTGAACGCGGTGCCCCAGCGCACCCGTTCGGTGAGCACCGCGAAGACCAGACCGAGGGCCGTGGCGGCGGCCGGCGCGACCACGACCCACACGGCCGTGTTCTCCACGGCCGTGCGGATGGCGTCGTCGCGCAGGATCTCCGCGTAGTTGTCCCCGCCGACGAAGCGGTCGCCGGAGCGGTCGAAGAGGCTGCGGTAGACGGAGTAGCCGATCGGGTGCACGACGAGCGCCCCGAGCAGCACCAGCGCCGGGAGGAGGAACGCCGCCGCGACGAGGCGGCGGTGCCGGGCCTGCCCGGACCGCGACGACGGCGCGGCCTTGCGCGCGGCGGCTTTGCGCGCGGCGGCTTTGCGCGCGGCCGCCCCCGTACCGGTCGAGGACGTCACGGGGTCAGTTCCCGTACGCCTTGGCCGCCTCCGCCTCCAGTCTGTTCTGGGTGCCCGCCACGTCCGACGGGTTCGCCAGGAAGTCCTGCAGCGCCTTCCACTCGCCCGCGCCCGGGGTCCCGCCGAAAGCCGCGGGCGCCTGGTCCGACATGTCGAAGCGGAAGTCGTCGCCCGCCGCGATCAGGGCCTGCGCGATGCCCCGCTGGATGTCGTTCGGGTACGCCGACGGGTTCACCGCCTTGTTCGGGGACAGGAAACCGCCTTCGCGGGCCTGGATCTCCGCCGCGTCCGGGGAGGCCAGGAACGTCAGCAGCGCCTGCGCGCCCTTCGACGGCTTCAGCGCGACCGCCACGTCACCGCCCGAAACCACCGGAGGTTTGGCGCCCACCGCCGGGAACGGGAACACCAGGGCGTCCTCGCCGATCTTCGCGTCCGTCTGGGCGATGTTCACCGCCACGAAGTCGCCCTCGAAGACCATCGCGGCCGCCGGCCGGTCCCCGCCGGTGAACACCTGCGTCACCGACTTCGGGAACTCGGTCGCCAGCGCCCCGCTCGGCCCGCCCGCCAGGAAGTCCTTGCGGCCCACCAGCTCGGCGAGGGTGGTCAGCGCCTGCCCGACGCTCGGGTCCGTCCACTTGATCTGGTGCTTGGCGAGCTGGTCGTACTTCTGCGGGCCCGCCTGCGAGAGGTAGACGTTCTCGAACCAGTCCGTCAGCGTCCAGCCGTCCGCGCCGGCCACCGACAGCGCCGGGGTGCCGGACGCGGACAGCGTGTCCGCGACGGTCAGCAGTTCCTTCCACGTCGTCGGGGGCTGCACCCCGGCCGCTTCGAAGGCCTTCGCGTTGTACCAGATCAGCGACTTGTTGGCGGCCTTGTAGTACACCCCGTACGGGGTGCCGTCGACCGCGCCCAGCTTCTTCCAGCCGTCGGAGTAGTTCGCGTCGAGCTGGGCCTTGGCCTCCGGGCCGACCGGCTGCACCCACTTGTTCTGCACCGCCGCGGTCAGCGCCCCGACCTGCGGCAGCAGCGCCACGTCCGGCGGCTGCCCGCCCGCGATCTTCGTGCCGAGGAAGGTGACGATCGGGTCCTGGGCCGGCACGAAGGTGACCGTGGCGCCCGTCCGCTTCTCGAACTCCTTCAGCACCTTCGTGAAGTTCGCCTGCTCCGGGCCCGTCCACACCGCCGAGACCTGGAGCTTCTCCCCGTCCAGCCGCGGTAACTGCACCCGCGGCACGGCCGAGGCCGTCGCCCCCGGAGGCGGATCCGCCTCCGAGCCCCCGCCGCCCCCGCACCCGCTCAGCGCAAGGGCGCCCGCGGCGGCCAGGACCGCCCAGGCGCGGTTGCTGCTCCTACGGTTCTTCGTATGGATCGGTCCCTGCCTGAGCATGGTTCGCCCCCGATTCCCGTGGTGTGACCCGTTCCACAGGTCTACGCCGAGCCGGGCACCCCCGCAATACCGCGTCAGCCCGGCGTGGCGGCGACGCGCCGGGCCCCCGGGAGCAGAGCGGGGGGCCCGTACGGGGCTCACGGGGGCCTCGCGGGGGTCGTGGCGCGCGGCCGGGGGCCCGCCGGGGTGGTGGCGTCGCAGGCGCGGTCAGGGGGCGGCCGGGAACAGCACCGGTACCGCCGAGACCAGGTGCGACGCCCGGTCCAGGGCACTGGCCAGCAGGGCCAGGTCGGTCGGGCCGTTGCCGAGCTCACGCACCGGACGGCGGGCCGGAGGATCACCCATCCGCTCCCACTCCACCGGGACCACCGTCGGCCGCTGGGTGGCCGTCCGCGGTATCCGGCCGGTCACCCGGCCGCCCTGGAACGGGACCGTCCGCCCGTCGGCGAAACGGAGCAGACCGCGGCCCGGACCCGGCCGGTCCGGCGCGTCGAGTTCCACCCGCAGCGGATCGCTCCGGACGAGCTCGGTATCGGCCGTACGGTCCGGACGGGCGGTCGCGGCCACCAGGTGCACGCCGAGCCGCTCCCCGTCCCGGGCCACCGCCTCCAGGACGCGGACCACCGACCCGGCGGCGGGCCGGCCCGCACTGCCCAGGCCCGGCGCGACCAGCGCGTCGAGGTCGTCCACCAGCACCACCAGGCGGGGCAGCGGGCTCGGCCCGGCCGGCGGGTCGACGCGTACGGCGGCGGCGCGCAGCCGCAGCGTGCCCGTACGCGGCTGATCCGCGTCACCGCTGCCGCCCTGCTCCGCGCCGACCTGCTCCGCCGGGGCTGGCCGGCGCGGCGACACCATCCGGTCGGACACCTCCCGGCGGGCGTGCCACTCCGCGAACGGGACCCCGTCCAGCAGTTCCGCGCGCCGCTTCAGTTCCGTACCCAGGGCCTGCGCGAACTCCCGCATCCGCACCGGGTCGGCGGCGACCAGGTGCGCCGAGACGTGCGGCAGGTCGGCGGCGGGCAGCAGCCCGTCACCGCGCTCCCCGCCCGCCCCGTCGAGCAGGACGAGGGCCAGCCGGTCGGGCCGCGCCCCGGCCGCCAGCGACGCGGCGACCGAGCGGAGCAGCTCGGTGCGGCCGCTCCCGGCCGGCCCCTCGACGAGCAGGTGCGGCCCGTCCTGCACCAGCTCGGCCCCGACCGGGCCGCCGCGGCCGCCGCCGAGCACGAACTCGACGAGCCCGCCGACGCCCTGCCCCTGCTCGGTCGCCGCGGCCCAACGGGCCATCAGCGACGCCGGGGTGGCCCGGGCCAGGCCCAGCTCGTCGAGGAGCCGCGCGGTCGGCGGGAGCGCCGTGGCCGCCTGCTGCGGCGGGGCTCCGGCGGTCCCGACGCGCAGCGGGGCCAGCGCCCGGGCGAACCGCTCCGCCCAGGCCGCGGAGACGGCGTCGGCGGGGGTGGCGGTGCCGGGCGGGCAGGGCGTGCCGCCGGCGACGGCGAAGGTCCGTACGGTGGTGGCCACGTCGCCGCTGAGCACGGCTGCCGCGCCGCAGTCCCGGAAGGCGGGGACGGCCGCGCAGGCGGCCTCGTAGGTGTCGGAGAGCGGGGAGGCGGGTGTCGCGGCCGGCGTCTCGGCCAGCACCAGGACGTGGATCCCGGCGGCCGCCCCGTGCGAGGCGAGCCGGCCGGTGAGGTCGCGCACCGCGGAGGTGCCGGGGTCCCCGTCCACGACGAGCAGGGTGTGCGGCCCCTGGTACGCGGCCGCCGCCCCGCGGACGGCGCGGTCGTCGGCGGTGACCCAGTTCACCCCGAGGGGGCCCTCGTCGAGGCGGCGGGTCAGCTCGGCGGTGCGGGCCGCGGCCTGGTCGCGGTCGTACGCGAGGAGCAGCCGGCAGTCCTGGCCGTGCGCGGGCCGTACGTGGGGCAGCCAGCCGAGCCAGCCCCACTCCTCGCGGCGCTGCGCCACGGGACGGGCCCGGTCGCTGCTGATGAGCACGATCTCCAGCTGCGCGGGCGCGTGCAGCGCGGCGAGCTGGGCGACCACCGAGCGGGCCACCCCGGACAGGCGGGCGCGCGGACCCGCGACGCCGAGCGCGCCGACGTCCTGGAGCGCGACCCGGCTGCCGGCGCCGAGGCCGACGTCGAGGCGGCCGCGCGGCCGGGACCACAGCCGCCGGGTGGGCGCGAGGGCCGCCAGCAGCAGGGCGGCGGGGTCGTCGGCGTCCGGCACGGCAGCCGCGGCCTTCGGCGCCGGCGCGGACGCCGCGGGCTCCTCCTCGCCCCGCATCCACCGCCGCGCCCACGCCCCGAACCCACCCCGCCACCCGGCGGCGGGGCCGGATGCCGCCGGGCGGGGGCCCGCCGGAGCCGGGGAGCCGGACCACGCCGGGCCGGAGTCCGTCGGAGCGGGCCCTGCGGGGACGGTGGCGGAGGGAGCGGCGGCGGGCGGGGCGGCGGCGGGCCGCGGCGGGACCGAGCCGACCGGGGCGGTGCCGACGGGGCGCGCCGGGCCGGAGCCGGCCGGAGCGGCCCCTGCGGTGCTGCCGGCGGGCGGGGCTCCGGCGCCCGACTCCGCCGGGCCGGTGGTGCCGGGCCGGGCCGGGAGGGGGCCCGTCCCCGTGACTCCGGACGCCGCCGCGGAGCCCGCCGGGCCGGTGGGGGCGGGCCGGGCGGTGGGCGCCGGGGTGGCGGGCGCCGGGGTGGCGGCGTCGGCCGGAGGCGGGACGCAGAGGTGGCCCTCGCGGTCCGGGACCACCGGCAGGTGGTCCGGGGCGGAGACGGCCAGGCGGAGGGTGGTCTCGCCTATCCGGAGCAGCGCGCCCGGTGCCAGCGGCACGGGCTGCGCGCCCACCTCCCGCCCGTCCACCGTCGTGCCGTTCGTGGAGTCCAGGTCGGCGACCGCCACCCGCCCGTCCGCCGCCACGGTCACCGCGCAGTGCAGCCGGGACACGTCCGGGTCGTCCAGCGGGACGTCCGCGTCGGCCGCGCGGCCGATCCGGATCGCCCCGGGGTGCAGCAGGTGCACCCCGCCCGCGTCGGGGCCGGCCACCACGTGCAGCTGGGCGCCCTCGGCCGCGTCCGGCGCGGCGTCCGGCACGGGGGCGTACAGCCCCAGCACCGCCCCGTCGACGAGCGGCGGCTCCCCGAGCACCTGCCGCTGCGGGTCGAGGCGCTCCGCACCGGCGTACAGCACGACCGTGCCCCGGGGGGTACCCGCAGGGGTGGCCGGGGGAGTGTCGGGCCCACCGACGGTCGCCGCCAGCCCGGAGGCCACCGCGGCCAGCGCGGTCCCGGCGGGCGCGGTGACGAGCACGTCACACCCGGCGGGCGCGGTCTGGTGGCCGCTGCGCGACCCGAGGACGGTCAGCCGGATCTGCATCGCCGTCAGCGATCCCTTCTGCGCGGTGCGCGGTTCGTGCGCCCGGCAGGGGACGACGGCAGCCGCACGGCTGCCCCGAAACCCCCACCCGGCGGGGGCTCCCGTCCCCGCCGTTCCGTACGGGTGCATCCTCGCACCTGTCGCGGACAACACGCCCGGTTCTCCCCAAGAAATGATCTTGAATGATCGCACCCGCGGGAAATCCGTGGGGAACCTCTGTGGAAAGCCGAGGAAAATCGCCCCAGGCATACCCCTCGAACGTCACCCTTCGTACATATGTACGGCAACCAACCTCCGGTACCCCGCGTCTTCCGGGAGGACACCCCCTAGAGTGGGCCGGAAAACGAACCCGGAAGACGAACCGGGAGAACGAACCACCGGCGGGACCACCGCAGGACGACACAGGGAGCGCGAGACGTGCGGCCAGTCGGCAGCAAGTACCTGCTCGAGGAGCCGCTCGGGCGCGGCGCCACGGGCACCGTCTGGCGTGCCCGCCAGCGAGAGACCGCCGGTGCGGAGGCGGCCGTCGCCGGCCAGCCCGGCGAGACCGTGGCCATCAAGGTCCTCAAGGAGGAGCTGGCCCAGGACCCGGACATCGTCATGCGCTTCCTGCGGGAGCGCTCGGTCCTGCTGCGCCTGACCCACCCCAACATCGTCCGCACCCGCGACCTCGTCGTCGAGGGCGACCTCCTCGCGCTCGTCATGGACCTGATCAACGGCCCGGACCTGCACAAGTACATCCGTGAGAACGGCCCCTTCACCCCGGTGGCCGCCGCCCTGCTGACCGCGCAGATCGCGGACGCGCTGGCCGCCAGCCACGCCGACGGCATCGTCCACCGCGACCTGAAGCCGGCCAACGTGCTCCTCGACGAGGGCGACGGCCGGATGAAGCCGATGCTCACCGACTTCGGCATCGCCCGCCTCGCCGACTCCCCGGGCCTGACCCGCACCCACGAGTTCGTCGGCACCCCCGCCTACGTCGCCCCCGAATCCGCCGAGGGCCGCCCGCAGACCTCCGCCGTCGACATCTACGGCGCCGGCATCCTGCTCTACGAACTCGTCACCGGACGCCCGCCGTTCGCCGGCTCCACCGCCCTCGAAGTGCTCCAGCGGCACCTCAACGAGGACCCGCAGCGCCCCCCGACCGTGCCCGAGCCGCTCTGGATCGTCATCGAGCGCTGCCTGCGCAAGGAGCCGACCGAGCGCCCCAGCGCCGAGAACCTGGCCCGCGGCCTGCGCGTGGTCGCCGCCGGCATCGGCGTGCACAGCGCCCCGAACGAGGTCGAGGCCGCGCTCGGCGTCGGCGCCCTGCTCGCGCCGGACCCCTCGCCCGCGCCCGTCCCCGGGACCGTGGGCGCCGCGGACCCCACGCAGGCGCTGCCCGCCCGCCCGGCCGCCGCGCCGGGCGTCGGCCCGGCCGGTGCGTACGACCCGAACGCCATGACCAGCGTCCTGCCGCCGGTCGGCGCCGACGACGCCACCTCCGTCCTGCCGAGCACCGGCGCCCCCGGCGTCCCGGACGCGGCCGCGACCTCGGTCATGCCGCCCGTGGAGCGCCCGGACCAGCCGCACCCCTGGCAGACGCAGATGCGGGCCGCGCGCGAGCGCAACGAGCAGACGCAGATGCACTACCTCGACCCGAGCGAGGACCCGCTGCGCCGCCGCCCGCAGCGGCAGGCGCCCCCGCAGCCGCAGCAGCGCCCCCAGCAGCCCCAGCAGCCCCCGCAGCCGCAGCGGCCCCCGCAGTACCGTCAGGGTCCGCCGCCGCAGCAGTACCCGCCGCAGCCGCAGCGCCCCCAGCCGCCGCAGTACCAGCAGGCACCGCAGCAGCCGTACTACCCGCAGCCGCAGCAGGCGCCCCCGCCGCCGCAGCCCCCGCAGTACCGGCAGCCGCAGCAGCAGCCCGCGTACCAGCCCCCGCAGGCCCCGCAGCCCCCGGTCCGGCAAGCGCCCCCGCAGGCCCCGCCGCAGCCGCGCGCCCCGCGGGAGCCGCGCGAGCCGCGCCGCCGCAGCGCCAACCCCATCAAGATCCCCGGCCTCGGCTGCCTCAAGGGCTGCCTGGTCATGATCCTGGTGTTCTTCGTGGCGGGCTGGCTGGTCTGGGAGCTCACCCCGCTCCAGGAGTGGATCGGCACCGGCAAGGGCTGGTGGGACCAGGTGTGGAGCTGGGGCACCGGAATCGTCGACTGGGTCTCGGCCCTCGGCGAAGCCACGGGCTCCGGCACCGACACCGGCAGCGGCACCACGCCCTGAACCGGGCCCGCACAGCGCCGACTTCGTAGATTTGTCGACATCCGGGCGCGATTTTGCCCGTAGAAGTGGTGGGGGGGGGGGGGGCGCGCGGGGCCCCGCCCCACGCGCCCCCCCGCCGGGGTGCGGGGGGCCGCCGCCCCCGGGCCTGAATATCTATTTTTACACACATGCGGGGCATTTATACCCCCTTTCATGTAACGCCCGCGCCGCCCCGCCCCCCCCTTCACCCTTCCGGCCGCGTAGCTTTGGGGCGTACGCCAGCCGCTGAGGGAGCAGTCGTGGCACGGAAAATCGGCAGCCGGTACACCGCACACCAGATCCTGGGGCGCGGCAGCGCGGGCACGGTGTGGCTCGGCGAAGGGCCGGACGGGCCCGTCGCCGTCAAACTCCTGCGCGAGGACCTCGCGTCCGACCAGGAACTGGTCGGACGCTTCGTCCAGGAGCGCAGCGCACTGCTCGGCCTGGACCACCCGCACATCGTCTCCGTCCGCGACCTCGTCGTCGACGGCAACGACCTGGCCCTGGTCATGGACCTCGTGCGCGGTACGGACCTGCGCACGCGCCTGGACCGGGAGCGGCGGCTCGCCCCCGAGGCGGCCGTCGCGATCGTCGCGGACGTCGCGGACGCGCTCGCCGCGGCCCATGCCGCCGGGGTCGTGCACCGCGACGTCAAGCCCGAGAACGTGCTGCTCGACATGCAGGGCCCGCTCGGGCCGGGCGGATCGCACCCCGCCCTGCTCACCGACTTCGGGGTCGCCAAGCTGATCGACTCGCCGAAGCGGGCCGGGGCGGGCGCCGCGACGGGCCGTGCGTCGGCCCCGGCCACCCGGATCATCGGCACGCCGGACTACCTGGCCCCGGAGATCGTGGAGGGCCTCCCGCCGCGGGCGGCCGTCGACATATACGCCCTGGCCACCGTCCTGTACGAGCTGCTGGCCGGGTTCACCCCCTTCGGCGGCGGCCACCCGGGCGCGGTGCTGCGCCGGCACGTGACGGAGACCGTGGTCCCGCTGCCCGGGATCCCCGACGAGCTGTGGCAACTGGTCGTGCAGTGCCTGGCCAAGGCCCCCGCCTCGCGGCTGCGGGCCTCCGAGCTGTCGGCGCGGCTGCGGGACCTGCTGCCGATGCTGGCGGGGATGCCGCCGCTGGACGTGGACGAGCCCGACGACGCGGAGCCGGAGCAGCCCGAGGCGCGGGAAGCCCCGGGGCAGGCCGAGCCGGTCCGGCGCCGCGGGGTCGTCCCGCTGGTGCCGGGCACCGCGACCGACTCCAACAGGGACACCCACACCTCGATGCGGGTGCCGGCGCCGGACGAGCTGGCCGGGGGCGCGCTGGGCACGGCGCGGGTGCCGCGGCCGGCCGGGGGCCACCGGCCGGGGGCCGCCCGGCACCGGGCGGGCACGGTCCGTCGGCGGCGGCTGGCGCTGTCGGCCGCCGCGGTGGGCCTGGTGGCCGCGCTCGGGGTCGGCGGCTGGCTCGCCTCGTCCGGCGACGAGCCGACCAGCCCTCCGGCCAAGCACTCGGCCCCTCCGAAGCGCTAGCTGCCGGGGGGGCGCCGGCCCGCGG
>NZ_JBHXTC010000060.1:0-28290 GCF_042677605.1 Streptomyces sp. NPDC127106
GCGGCATGTACGCCACGGTCAAGGAGCTCGGTGAGGACACCGTCACCCTTGAGGTGGCCCCCGGCGTCCACGCGATCTACGCGAAGATGGCGGTCCCCGCCAGTGATACTTCTGCGGGGGGCAGGGGTCCCCACCACACATTTTCGTGGCCGTCCGCGCGCTGACCGAAGCGCCGCCCGGGCGGTTGGACAGGGAGATACGACAAGGTGGCAGCACCGAAGAAGGGCCGACGGCCCACGGGGGCTCAGGGGAGGCCTGGGCGCGCCCTGGCCATCATCCTGATCGCGATGGTGGCGCTCACCGCGGGGATGTTCCTCTCGAAGCAGACGACCCCTCGCCTGGGCATCGACCTCGCGGGCGGTACGACCATCACGCTCAAGGCGAAGAGCGAACCGGGCAAGCCGGACGCGGTCAACGAGACCAACATGAACACGGCCGTCGGCATCATCGACCGCCGCGTCAACGGTCTCGGCGTCTCGGAGGCCGAGGTCCAGACCCAGGGCCGCGACCACATCATCGTGAACATCCCCAAGGGGGTGAACGAGCAGCAGGCCCGCGAGCAGGTCGGCACCACCGCCCAGCTCTACTTCCGCCCGGTCCTGGCGTTCGCCGACGGTGCCCCGGCCGCCCCCGCGGCCACGCCGAGCCCGTCCGCGAGCCCCTCCGGTGCCCCCAAGGCAGAGGGCAGCGCCAAGCCCGGCGCGTCGGCCACCCCGTCGTCCAGCGCCACTTCCCAGGGCCGTGCGGTCAGCGAGGCCCTCAAGGCCCCCGCCGCCACGGCCTCTCCCTCGCCCTCGGCGAGCGAGTCGAAGAAGGCAGACGACAACAAGGCCGCCCCGTCCCCCGTCCCGACCCCGTCGGGTGCGGACGCGGCCGCCGCCGACCTCCAGGCCAAGTTCGCCGCCCTGGACTGCACCGACGAGCAGCAGCGCGTCGCCGCCGGCAAGGGCGCCAAGCCCGAGGAGCCGACGCTCGCCTGCGGCCAGCGCGGCACCGCCTGGGGCAAGTGGATCCTCGGCCCGGCCGGTGTCGCCGGTACGGACGTCAAGGAAGCACAGGGCGTCATCGACCCGCAGCGCGGTCAGTGGATCGTGACGATGCAGTTCACCGACAAGGGCGCCGACAAGTTCGCCAAGATCACCGGTGAGCTGGCCACCAAGCAGGCCCCGCAGAACCAGTTCGCGATCGTCCTCGACGGCAAGGTCATCTCCGACCCCTCCGTCAGCCAGGCGCTGACCGGCGGCAACGCCGAGATCTCCGGCGGCTTCACCCAGCAGTCCGCCCAGGACCTGGGCAACATGCTCTCGTACGGCGCCCTGCCGCTCTCCTTCAGCGAGGACAGCGTCACCACCGTCACCGCCGCCCTCGGCGGCGAGCAGCTCAAGGCCGGCCTGATCGCGGGCGCCATCGGCCTCGCCCTGGTCGTGATCTACCTGCTCGTGTACTACCGGGGCCTGTCGTTCATCGCCATCCTCAGCCTGATGGTCTCCGCGGTCCTCACGTACACGCTCATGGCGCTGCTCGGCAAGGGCATCGGCTTCGCCCTGAACCTGCCCGCCGTGTGCGGTGCGATCGTCGCGATCGGCATCACCGCGGACTCGTTCATCGTGTACTTCGAGCGCATCCGCGACGAGATCCGCGAGGGCCGCACCCTGCGCCCGGCGGTCGAGCGGGCCTGGCCGCGCGCCCGGCGCACCATCCTGGTCTCCGACTTCGTGTCGTTCCTGGCCGCCGCGGTGCTGTTCATCGTCACCGTCGGCAAGGTGCAGGGCTTCGCCTTCACCCTCGGTCTGACCACCCTGCTCGACGTGGTCGTGGTGTTCCTCTTCACCAAGCCGCTCATGACGCTGATGGCCCGTACGAAGTTCTTCTCCAGCGGACACCCGTGGTCCGGCCTGGACCCGAAGCGCCTGGGCGCCCGCCCGCCGCTGCGGAGCTCCCGGCGCCGCACCCCCGCCCCCGTCGACGCAAAGGAGGCGTGAGATGTCGAAGCTCGGAGATCTCGGCGCCAAGCTGTACCGCGGCGAGGTCGGCTACGACTTCGTCGGCAAGCGCTTCATCTGGTACGGCGTCTCGATCCTGATCACCATCACGGCGATCGTGGGCCTGGCCGTCCAGGGCCTCAACATGGGCATCGAGTTCAAGGGCGGTGCCGTCTTCACCACCGGCAAGACGACCGTCTCGGACGCCAAGGCCCGGGAGCTCGCCAAGGAGGCCTCCGGCCACGCGGCGATCGTCCAGAAGCTCGGCAACGGCACCCTGCGCATCCAGATCGCCAGCCTGGACACCGACTCCGCCAACGACGTCAAGAAGGAGCTGGCGGCCGGCCTCAAGATGCCGGCGGAGGAGATCAACGCGGACCTGGTCGGCCCCAGCTGGGGCGAGCAGATCGCGAACAAGGCCTGGACCGGCCTCGGCGTCTTCATGATCCTCGTGGTCATCTACCTGGCCATCGCCTTCGAGTGGCGCATGGCGGTGGCCGCGCTGATCGCCCTGATCCACGACCTCACCATCACCGTCGGCGTGTACGCGCTCGTCGGCTTCGAGGTCACCCCGGGCACCGTGATCGGTCTGCTGACGATCCTCGGCTACTCCCTCTACGACACCGTCGTCGTCTTCGACGGTCTGAAGGAGGGCTCGAAGGACATCACGAAGCAGACCCGCTACACCTTCGGCGAGATCGCCAACCGCAGCATCAACGGCACCCTGGTCCGCTCGATCAACACCACGGTCGTGGCCCTGCTCCCGGTCGCCGGCCTGCTGTTCATCGGCGGCGGCTTCCTGGGCGCCGGCATGCTGAACGACATCTCCCTGTCGCTGTTCGTCGGCCTCGCGGCCGGTGCATACTCCTCGATCTTCATCGCGACCCCGCTGGTCGTGGACCTCAAGGAGCGCGAGCCGGCGATGAAGGCCCTGCGCAAGCGGGTCCTCGCCAAGCGGGCCGCCGCGACCGCCAAGGGAGAGTCCGTGGAGGACGAGGCGTACGACACGGATGAGGCGCCGCAGATCGTGGCGCAGGGCCGGGCTGCGGGGCGCCGCCGATGACCGCAATGCCCCCCGAGGTCCGCGAGCTGCTCCTCAGCCGCATCAAGGACGTGCCGGACTACCCGAAGCCGGGCGTGATGTTCAAGGACATCACCCCGCTGCTGGCCGACCCGGCCGCCTTCGCCGCGCTGACGGACACCCTCGCCGGGCTGGCGACCCGCTACGGCGCGACGAAGATCGTCGGCCTGGAGGCGCGCGGGTTCATCCTCGCCGCCCCCGTGGCCGTCCAGGCGGGCATCGGCTTCGTGCCGGTGCGCAAGGCCGGCAAGCTGCCCGGGGCGACCCTCGCCCAGGCGTACGAGCTGGAGTACGGCACCGCCGAGATCGAGGTCCACGCCGAGGACCTCCGGGCCGGCGACCGGGTCATGGTCATCGACGACGTCCTGGCCACCGGCGGCACGGCCCACGCCTCGCTGTCGCTGATCCGCCGGGCCGGAGCCGAGGTCGCCGGAGTGGCGGTGCTCATGGAGCTGTCGTTCCTGCCGGGACGGGAACGGCTGACCGAGGCGCTCGCGGGCGCACCGCTGGACGCCCTGATCATCGTCTGACGACCGGACGGCGCAACGGCGCGAAGGAGCGGCGGGCACCGGGAATCCTCCCCGGGCCCGCCGCTCCGGCACATCCGGGCCCGGCGGCGGCCCCGCACCTCCGCCCCCGCCGCCCGGACCGGCGCCCGCACGGCGGACGCCCGCGGTGCGGGCAGGCGGTGCGGGCAGGGGGAACAGGCCGGCGGAACCCTCGCTACCATGGGATATCCGGACCTGACCGGGGCACCGGATCCTCCCCCGGACTCCGTCCGGGGGGACCCCCAGAGGAGCGCTCTTGCCAGACGAGGTCCAGCCACTCTCCGCCGCGCAGCCCGACCCCCAGGCCGACAAGGCTGCGGCGCCCCCCGCCACGCCCCCGCCGGCCCCGCTCGCGAAGCCCGCGCCCGCCCGGCCCGCGCCGACGAAGCCCGCAGGGTCCTCCAACCGCGTGCGCGCCCGGCTCGCCCGCCTCGGAGTACAGCGTTCCAACCCGTACAACCCGGTACTGGAACCCCTGCTGCGCATAGTCCGCAGCAACGACCCGAAGATCGAGACGGCCACCCTCCGCCAGATCGAGCAGGCCTACCAGGTCGCCGAACGCTGGCACCGGGGACAGAAGCGCAAGAGCGGCGACCCGTACATCACCCACCCGCTCGCGGTGACCACGATCCTCGCCGAGCTCGGCATGGACCCGGCGACCCTGATGGCCGGCCTGCTCCACGACACCGTCGAGGACACCGACTACGGGCTGGAGGACCTCCGCCGCGACTTCGGCGACGCCGTCGCCCTCCTCGTCGACGGCGTCACCAAGCTCGACCGGGTCAAGTTCGGCGAGGCCGCCCAGGCCGAGACCGTCCGCAAGATGGTCGTCGCCATGGCCAAGGACCCCCGCGTCCTCGTCATCAAGCTCGCCGACCGCCTGCACAACATGCGCACCATGCGCTACCTCAAGCGGGAGAAGCAGGAGAAGAAGGCCCGCGAGACCCTGGAGATCTACGCCCCGCTGGCCCACCGGCTGGGCATGAACACCATCAAGTGGGAACTGGAGGACCTCTCCTTCGCGATCCTCTACCCCAAGATGTACGACGAGATCGTCCGCCTCGTCGCCGAACGCGCCCCGAAGCGGGACGAGTACCTCGCCATCGTCACCGACGAGGTGCAGACCGACCTCAGAGCGGCCCGCATCAAGGCCACCGTCACCGGCCGGCCCAAGCACTACTACAGCGTCTACCAGAAGATGATCGTCCGCGGACGCGACTTCGCGGAGATCTACGACCTGGTGGGCATCCGCGTCCTCGTCGACACCGTCCGCGACTGCTACGCGGCACTGGGCACCGTCCACGCCCGCTGGAACCCGGTTCCGGGGCGGTTCAAGGACTACATCGCGATGCCCAAGTTCAACATGTACCAGTCGCTCCACACGACGGTCATCGGGCCCAACGGCAAGCCGGTCGAGCTGCAGATCCGCACCTTCGACATGCACCGCCGCGCCGAGTACGGCATCGCCGCGCACTGGAAGTACAAGCAGCAGACCGTCGCCGGCGCCTCCAAGATCCGCACCGACGTGCCGCAGGCCGCCAAGGGCAGCGCCGGCCAGGACACCGTCAACGACATGGCCTGGCTGCGCCAGCTGCTGGACTGGCAGAAGGAGACCGAGGACCCGGGCGAGTTCCTCGACTCGCTGCGCTTCGACCTCTCCCGCAACGAGGTCTTCGTCTTCACCCCGAAGGGCGACGTCATCGCCCTGCCGGCCGGCGCCACCCCCGTGGACTTCGCGTACGCGGTCCACACCGAGGTCGGCCACCGCACCATAGGCGCCCGGGTCAACGGCCGCCTCGTCCCGCTCGAATCCACCCTCGACAACGGCGACCTCGTCGAGGTGTTCACCTCCAAGGCCGAGGGCGCCGGCCCGTCCCGGGACTGGCTCGGCTTCGTCAAGTCCCCGCGGGCCCGCAACAAGATCCGCGCCTGGTTCTCCAAGGAGCGCCGCGACGAGGCCATCGAGCACGGCAAGGACGCCATCGCGCGGGCCATGCGCAAGCAGAACCTGCCGATCCAGCGCATCCTCACCGGCGACTCCCTCGTCACCCTCGCCCACGAGATGCGCTACCCCGACATCTCGTCCCTGTACGCGGCGATCGGCGAGGGCCACGTGGCCGCGCAGGGCGTCGTCCAGAAGCTCGTCCAGGCCCTCGGCGGGGAGGAGGCCGCCAACGAGGACATCGAGGAGAGCGTCCCGCCGTCCCGCGCCCGCACCAAGCGGCGCGGCAGCGCCGACCCCGGCGTGGTCGTCAAGGGCGTCGACGACGTGTGGGTCAAGCTGGCCCGCTGCTGCACGCCGGTGCCCGGCGACCCGATCATCGGCTTCGTCACCCGCGGCAGTGGCGTATCGGTTCACCGCGCGGACTGCGTCAACGTGGACTCCCTCTCCCAGCAGCCCGAGCGGATCCTCGAGGTCGAATGGGCGCCCACCCAGTCCTCGGTGTTCCTGGTCGCCATCCAGGTCGAGGCGCTGGACCGCTCCCGCCTCCTGTCGGACGTCACCCGGGTCCTGTCGGACCAGCACGTGAACATCCTCTCGGCCGCCGTGCAGACCTCCCGCGACCGGGTGGCCACCTCCCGGTTCACGTTCGAGATGGGCGACCCGAAGCACCTGGGCCACGTCCTGAAGGCCGTTCGGGGCGTGGAGGGCGTCTACGACGTCTACCGCGTCACCTCCGCCCGGAGGCCCTGACCCCGGCACGTGAGAGGGCCCCGGTACGCATGACGCTTACCGGGGCCCTCTTCCTGGTGACGGCCACCTCACACTCAGCCGCCGAACTCCTCCAGGCCCTTCAGCGCCTGGTCCAGCAGGGCCTGACGGCCCTCCAGCTCACGCGCCAGCTTGTCGGCCTTGGCGTTGTTGCCCGCCGCACGCGCCGCGTCGATCTCCGCGCGCAGCTTGTCGACCGCCGCCTGCAGCTGACCCGTCAGACCGGCCGCACGGGCCCGCGCCTCCGGGTTCGTCCGGCGCCACTCGCCCTCCTCGGCCTCCTGGATCGCGCGCTCCACGGCGTGCATCCGGCCCTCCACCCGGGCGCGGGCGTCCCGCGGCACGTGCCCGATGGCCTCCCAGCGCTCGTTGACCGAACGGAACGCGGCACGGGCCGCCTTCAGGTCCGTCACCGGGACGAGCTTCTCGGCCTCCTCGGCCAGCTCCTCCTTCAGCTTCAGGTTCTCCACCTGCTCGGCGTCGCGCTCCGCGAACACCTCGCTGCGCGCCGCGAAGAACACGTCCTGCGCACCGCGGAAACGGTTCCACAGGTCGTCCTCGGCCTCCCGCTGCGCGCGGCCCGCCGCCTTCCAGTCCGCCATCAGCTCGCGGTAGCGGGCGGCCGTCGGACCCCAGTCCGTCGACTTCGACAGCGACTCGGCCTCGGCGACCAGCTTCTCCTTGACCTTGCGGGCGTCCTCGCGCTGCGCGTCCAGCGCCGCGAAGTGCGCCTTGCGCCGCTTGGAGAAGGCGGAACGGGCGTGCGAGAAGCGGTGCCACAGCTCGTCGTCGGACTTGCGGTCCAGCCGCGGCAGCCCCTTCCAGGTGTCCACCAGGGCCCGCAGCCGCTCGCCCGCGGCCCGCCACTGGTCGCTCTGCGCCAGCTCCTCGGCCTCGACCACCAGCGTTTCCTTGGCCGTCCGGGCCTCGTCCGCCTGCTTGGCCTTCTGGGCCTTGCGCTCCTCGCGGCGCGCATCCACGTCCGCGACCAGCTTGTCCAGCCGCACGCGCAGCGCGTCGAGGTCACCCACGGCGTGGTGCTCCTCCACCTGCGTGCGCAGGTGGTCGATCGCGATCTGGGCGTCCTTGGCGGACAGATCGGTGGTCCGCACCCGCCGCTCGAGGAGGCCGATCTCGACCACCAGGCCCTCGTACTTGCGCTCGAAGTAGGCCAGGGCCTCCTCAGGGGTGCCCGCCTGCCACGAGCCGACGACCTTCTCCCCCTCGGCAGTACGCACGTACACGGTGCCCGTCTCGTCGACGCGGCCCCACGGGTCGCTGCTCACAGCGCCTCCTCCACCTGATGCCTGCGAGGGGGTCCACCCCCGGGCATCGTCCACAGTTTCCTGGGGCGGGCAGCGCCCGCCCTGCACAACGCCAACATAGGCGACCGCCGGGCCGGCTGTCCGCATCCCGCACGACGGAATATCGCCGCGGGGGGCGCGGGGCCGACCCGGCACGCCGCCCTGCCCGTCAGTTCTGGGTGACGGTGCCCTTCTGGATCGTCACCGGGGTCTTCGGGGCGCCGTCCTGGCCGCCTTCCGCCGTGCCGGCCTTGGCGACCTCCTCCAGCGCCTTCAGGCCCGCCGCGTCGATCTTTCCGAACGGGGTGTAGGACGGTGCCAGCGGGCTGTCCTTGTAGACCAGGAAGAACTGGCTGCCACCGGTGTGCGGACGGCCGGTGTTGGCCATCGCCACCGTGCCCGCCGGGTAGATCACCTGGCCCTGCTCGTTCGGCTTGCCCAGGGCGTCGAGGTTCTCGTCCGCGATCGTGTAGCCGGGGCCGCCCATGCCGGTGCCCTCCGGGTCGCCGCACTGCAGCACGTAGATCCCGGAGGTGGTCAGCCGGTGGCACTTGGTGTTGTCGAAGAAGCCCTTGTCCGCCAGCGCCTTGAACGAGTTGACCGTCTCCGGGGTCTTCGCCGCGTCCATCTCGACCTTGATGTCACCGGCGCTCGTCTTCAGCGCGAAGGTGTACTTGGCCTTCTGGTCGATCGCCATGGCGGGGGCCGGGGACTGCTTCGGGCTCGGCGCGGCCGACGGGCTCGCCGCCGGGTCCGCCGCCTCGTCCTTCTTGCCCGAGTCGAAGACGCCGCCGACGATCAGGCCGACCAGCGCGGCGAGCACCACGGCCACCGCCGCACCGATCACCATCGCCCGCTGCCGCCCCTTGCGCCGGGCCTCGGCCCGACGCTGCTGCTGACGCTCGAACTTCTCCCTGGCGAGCTGTCGCCGCCGCTGATCGCTCGTGACCACCGGGTCGTCTCCTTGTACGTGTCTGGTACCGCTGTCCGGGCTCGGTTATGCCGTACCGTATATGGGTTCGCTGTGGAACGAGCCGCGCCGGTAGGCTCTGAGCAGCAGCATTGGCGATCGACGGCCGCTGCCGACCCTCCCGCCGGACACGAATGAGGACGAACGTGCTGATTGCCGGGTTCCCCGCAGGGGCCTGGGGGACCAACTGCTACGTGGTCGCCCCCGCCGCTGGCGAGGAGTGCGTGATCATCGACCCGGGCCACCAGGCCACCCAGGGAGTCGAGGAGACGCTGAAGAAGCATCGGCTCAAGCCCGTCGCGGTCGTCCTCACCCACGGCCACATCGACCATGTGGCCTCGGTGGTCCCGGTGTGCGGAGCGCACGACGTTCCCGCCTGGATCCACCCCGAGGACCGCTACATGATGAGCGATCCGGAGAAGGCCCTCGGCCGTTCCATCGGGATGCCGCTCATGGGCGAGCTCACCATCGGCGAGCCGGACGACGTCCGCGAGCTCACCGACGGCGCCGGGCTGAAGCTGGCGGGCCTCGACTTCACGGTGGCGCACGCGCCCGGCCATACCAAGGGGTCGGTGACCTTCCGGATGCCCGAGCAGGCCGACATCCCCTCGGTGTTCTTCTCGGGCGACCTGCTCTTCGCCGGCTCCATCGGACGTACCGACCTGCCCGGCGGTTCCCACGCCGAGATGCTCGAGTCCCTGGCCCGCGTGTGCCTGCCGCTCGACGACTCGACCGTGGTGCTGTCCGGCCACGGTCCCCAGACCACCATCGGCCGCGAGCGCGTGACCAACCCGTACCTGCGGGAGGTCGCCGCCGGCCTGGGAGCGGACCCGACCGCCGCCCCACGACGAGGAATGTGACGAGACTTTCGTGAGCACCTTCAAGGCCCCCAAGGGCACGTACGACCTGATCCCGCCGTTCTCGGCGAAGTACCTGGCCGTCCGAGAGGCCATCTCCGCGCCGCTGCGGAAGGCCGGCTACGGGTACGTCGAGACGCCCGGTTTCGAGGACGTCAACCTGTTCGCCCGCGGCGTCGGCGAGTCCACCGACATCGTCAGCAAGGAGATGTACTCCTTCGAAACGAAGGGCGGAGACAAGCTCGCCCTTCGCCCTGAAGGTACTGCCTCGGTGTTGCGTGCAGCCCTGGAGGCCAGCCTGCACAAGCAGGGCAACCTGCCGGTCAAGCTCTGGTACTCGGGCTCGTACTACCGCTACGAGAAGCCGCAGAAGGGCCGCTACCGCCACTTCTCGCAGGTCGGCGCCGAGGCCATCGGCGCCGAGGACCCGGCGCTGGACGCCGAGCTGATCATCCTGGCCGACCAGGCGTACCGCTCGCTGGGCCTCAGCAACTTCCGCATCCTGCTGAATTCGCTCGGCGACAAGGAGTGCCGCCCGGTCTACCGCGAGGCCCTCCAGGCCTTCCTGCGCGGGCTCGACCTGGACGAGGAGACCCTGCGCCGCGCCGAGATCAACCCGCTGCGGGTGCTCGACGACAAGCGGGCCGACGTCCAGAAGCAGTTGGTCGACGCGCCGCTGCTGCGTGACTACCTGTGCGACGCCTGCAAGGCCTACCACGCAGAGGTGCGCATGCTGACCACCGCGGCGGGCGTGGCCTTCGAGGACGACCCGAAGCTGGTCCGCGGCCTGGACTACTACACCCGCACCACCTTCGAGTTCGTCCACGACGGCCTGGGCTCCCAGTCCGCGGTCGGCGGCGGCGGTCGCTACGACGGCCTGTCCGAGATGATCGGCGGCCCGGCGCTGCCGTCGGTGGGCTGGGCGCTCGGCGTGGACCGCACGGTCCTGGCCCTGGAGGCGGAGGGTGTCGAGCTGGACATCCCGGCGGCCACCAGTGTCTTCGCCGTCGCCATCGGCGAGGAGGCCCGCCGGCTGCTGTTCGGCAAGGTCATCGAGCTGCGCAAGGAGGGCATCGCGGCTGACTTCTCGTTCGGCGGCAAGGGGCTCAAGGGCAGCATGAAGGATGCGAACCGCTCGGGCGCCCGCCTCGCCGTGGTCGCAGGCGAGCGCGACCTGGCCGAGGGCGTCGTCCAGCTCAAGGACATGGAGTCCGGCGAGCAGACGGCCGTGGCGCTGGACGCGCTGGTCGAGAGCGTGCGCGCGAAGCTCGCGTGATGTGACGACGGGGCCGGACGGCGCACGCCGCCGTCCGGCCCCGAACCCCGCTGCTGCGGGGAGCAGTGAACCGGACGACGAGCAGCGGACGTACGGGTTTCCTCCCGGCCGGGCGCACAGGTCCGTGCGGCAGAATGCACCGCATGACGACTACAGGCGACAAGACCGTGCGGACCGTCGGCGCCAGCCGGGCGCTGGCCTGGCTGCTGGTGATCACCGGCGCGGCCGGGCTGCTCGCGGCCTGGGTGATCACGATCGACAAGTTCAAGCTGCTGGAGGACCCGAACTTCACGCCGGGCTGCAGCCTCAACCCGGTCGTCTCCTGCGGCAACATCATGAAGAGCGAGCAGGCGGCGGTGTTCGGCTTCCCGAACCCGATGCTCGGCCTCGTCGCCTACGGGATCGTGATCTGCGTCGGGATGAGCGTGCTCGCCGGGGCCCGGTTCCGCCCCTGGTACTGGCTGACCTTCAACGCCGGCTGCCTCTTCGGCGTCGTCTTCTGCGCCTGGCTGACGTACCAGTCGCTGTACAGCATCGGCGCCCTGTGCCTGTGGTGCAGCCTGGCCTGGGTCGCCACGATCTTCATGTTCTGGTACGTCACCGCGCACAACGTGCGCGAGGGGATACTGCCCGCGCCCGGCTGGCTGCGCAGCTTCCTGGACGAGTTCACCTGGGTGCTGCCGGTCCTGCACGTCGGGATCATCGGCATGCTGGTCCTGACCCGCTGGTGGGACTTCTGGACCTCCTGAGCCGCCCCGGGCTGTCGGCGCGAGCGCTTAGGCTTCCCGTGTGGAACCAGACCTGTTCACCGCCGCAGCCGAAGAGCGCCAGGAGAAGGACCCGGCGAGCTCCCCGCTCGCCGTCCGGATGCGCCCGCGCAACCTGGACGAGGTCGTCGGTCAGCAGCACCTGCTGAAGCCCGGATCGCCGCTGCGGCGGCTGGTCGGGGAGGGCGCGGGCGGCCCGGCCGGCCCCTCGTCGGTGATCCTGTGGGGCCCGCCCGGCATCGGCAAGACCACCCTCGCGTACGTGGTGAGCCAGGCGACGCAGAAGCGCTTCGTGGAGCTGTCCGCCATCACCGCGGGCGTGAAGGAGGTCCGGGCGGTCATCGAGGGCGCCCGGCGCGCGGCCGGCGGGTACGGCAAGGAGACCGTCCTCTTCCTCGACGAGATCCACCGCTTCAGCAAGGCCCAGCAGGACTCGCTGCTCCCTGCCGTGGAGAACCGCTGGGTGACGCTGATCGCGGCGACCACCGAGAACCCGTACTTCTCGGTCATCTCCCCGCTGCTGTCGCGCTCGCTGCTGCTGACGCTGGAGCCGCTGACCGACGATGACCTGAGCGCGCTGATGCGCCGGGCCCTGACCGAGGAGCGGGGGCTGGGCGGGGCCGTCTCCCTGCCGGCGGACGCCGAGGCGCACCTGCTGCGGATCGCGGGCGGGGACGCCCGGCGCGCCCTGACGGCGCTGGAGGCGGCCGCGGGCGCGGCGCTGGCCAAGGGCGAGGACGAGATCAGCCTGAAGACGGTGGAGGAGACGGTCGACCGGGCGGCCGTGGCCTACGACCGGGACGGCGACCAGCACTACGACGTGGCGAGCGCGCTGATCAAGTCGATCCGCGGCTCGGACGTGGACGCGGCGCTGCACTACCTGGCCCGGATGATCGAGGCGGGGGAGGACCCGCGGTTCATCGCCCGGCGGCTGATGATCTCGGCGAGCGAGGACATCGGCCTGGCCGATCCGACGGCCCTGCCGCTCGCGGTGGCCGCGGCCCAGGCGGTGGCGATGATCGGCTTCCCGGAGGCGGCGCTGACCCTGTCGCACGCGACGATCGCGCTGGCGCTGGCCCCGAAGTCGAACACGGCGACGACCGCGATCGGAGCGGCGCTCGCGGACGTCCGGGCGGGCCTGGCGGGGACCGTTCCGGCCCACCTGAGGGACGGGCACTACAAGGGCGCGGCGAAGCTCGGGCACGCGGTGGGCTACGTGTACCCGCACGACGTGCCGGGCGCCATCGCGGCGCAGCAGTACGCCCCGGACGCGGTGCACGGCAAGCGGTACTACGAGCCGACGCGCTACGGCGCGGAGGCGCGGTACGCGGACGTGGTGGAGAAGGTCCGCGAGCGCCTGCGCGGTTCCTAGGCCGAGCGGTCGTGGTGGGTCGGCTGAGGTTCGGCAGCGCCCCGAAGGGCCGCCGGGGAGCTGCGCGACCGGCCCCAGTGCGCCCGCAGAATCGCCGGCCTTTTGCGGCACCTCCCGCGGAGCGCTCAGCGGCCGGCTGCGGCGAAGAGGTTCTGCATGGCGCGGCGCAGCCCGCGGACGTCGCTGACGGGGGTCGGGAAGTCGAAGCGGGCGTCGAAGGCGGACGCCGAGTCGGGGCAGGTGAAGCGGACCCGCAGGCCGAGGCGGTCGAGGGCGAGCGGGACGGCGGTCAGGCCCGCGCTCTCCCGCGTTCCGAGCAGGGAGCCCAGGTCGCGGACCCGGTCGCGGTGGGCGGCGGCGAGGTGCTGGAGGAGTTCCGTCTCGTGGGCGGCCACGGGGTCGGGTTCGGCCGCGGCGAGGTCGTCGGGGTCCACGCGCTCGGCGCCCCACAGGTCGTCGACGGAGACGTCGCCGACCTCCAGCCGGAGCAGCACCCACTGAGGGCGGCCGTGCAGGCGCAGCAGTTCGCCCACCGGGTGGCGCTCGGCGAGCAGTGCGGCGCAGGCGGGGCGGTCGTGCTCGTTGACCTGGGTCAGCCACCCGGCGAGCCACGCGCGGCCTCGGATACGATGGGGCACGGACACCGGCGCCACATCCGTGATCTCGATCACGGCGGTGAGGTCGTCGTCCTGGGCGTGCACGGCTGCCCTGGCAGCCGTGGAATCCCCTGATACCAGGAGGATCACGTCCCCGTCCGGGGTGACGGTCGCAGCGGCCGGCATCCCCGTCCACCACTCGCCCTGGTCACGAGCACCGGGGAGCGTGAGGGATACTGAGGCGTTGGACTCTACGAGGGTTCGTACGCGTTCGGCTCCGGTGAGCTGCCGAACGCCTTCCCTGGGACGCGGCTGACCTTGTTCATCGTCGTCGAAAGCGGATTCCGTTTCGTTGGAATCCGAACTCCGATGCGCACTGGGCAAGGGGATCCCATGCGGTCGAGACATTACGTCCTCCTCGATAAGGTAAGCCTCACCTAACTTACATGGAGGTAGGTTCCCCGTGAACCAGAAGCGACCCAAGGTCAAGAAGTCGCGTGCTCTCGGCATCGCCCTGACGCCGAAGGCCGTCAAGTACTTCGAGGCCCGCCCCTACCCGCCGGGCGAGCACGGCCGTGGCCGCAAGCAGAACTCGGACTACAAGGTCCGTCTGCTCGAGAAGCAGCGTCTGCGCGCTCAGTACGACATCTCCGAGCGTCAGATGGCCCGCGCGTACGACCGCGCCAAGAAGGCCGAGGGCAAGACGGGCGAGGCGCTGGTCGTCGAGCTCGAGCGTCGTCTCGACGCCCTGGTCCTGCGTTCGGGCATCGCCCGCACCATCTACCAGGCCCGCCAGATGGTCGTCCACGGCCACATCGAGGTCAACGGCGCGAAGGTCGACAAGCCGTCGTTCCGCGTCCGTCCGGACGACGTCATCACCGTCCGCGAGCGCAGCCGCGAGAAGGTTCCGTTCCAGGTCGCCCGTGAGGGTGGCTACGCAGGCGAGGGCGAGACCCCGCGCTACCTGCAGGTCAACCTGAAGGCCCTGGCCTTCCGCCTGGACCGCGAGCCGAACCGCAAGGAGATCCCGGTCATCTGCGACGAGCAGCTCGTCGTCGAGTACTACGCCCGCTGATCCTTCGGCAGGCGTAGCCTCACAGGCTGGTCAGCCCGCCGGTTCCCCCTCGGGGGTGCCGGCGGGCTTCCTGTTTTCCGGGCGCCGGACGACGTACCCCGCCCGAGGGGGCCGACCGGCCCCGGGGCAAGATTGTTTCCGGAGTCCTGCGGGCCCGTGGGCCGGGATTCTCGGTACGGCTGCCCAGCTCCGGCGCGATAGGGTCGGAGAACGACTTTTCTACGTAGCGATCAACATGCAGAGAGCGGTGCGACGTGTCCGGTGGAGAGGTGGCCGGGATCCTCGTGGCCGTCTTCTGGGCAATTCTGGTCTCCTTCCTGGCCGTGGCGCTGGCAAGGCTTGCCCAGGTGCTCAAGGCGACCACCAAGCTGGTGGCCGAGGTGACCGAGCAGGCCGTTCCGCTGCTGGCGGACGCCTCCACGACCGTCCGCTCCGCACGCACGCAGCTCGACCGGGTCGACGCCATCGCCAGTGACGTCCAGGAGGTCACCTCCAACGCGTCCGCGCTGTCGTCCACCGTGGCCTCCACCTTCGGCGGCCCGCTGGTCAAGGTCGCGGCCTTCGGCTACGGGGTCCGCAAGGCCCTGGGTCGGACCCAGGAGGGTGCGCCGCCCGCCGCGGAGCGACGTACCGTGATCGTTGGGCGTACGGTGCCGGCGGCCCGGCGCCGGAAGCAGAAGGGCTGACCCACGCCGATGTTCCGCCGAGCCTTCTGGTTCACCGCAGGCGCAGCCGCCGGCGTGTGGGCCACCAACAAGGTCCACCGCCAGCTCAAGAAGCTGACGCCGGAGAGCCTCGCGGCCCAGGCCGCAGACAAGGCCGTGGAGGCGGGCCACCGCCTCAAGGAGTTCGCCCTCGACGTCAAGGCGGGAATGTCCCAGCGCGAGGACGAGCTGAATGACGCACTGGGGTTGCACCAGGACCCCGACCGGCCCGACAACGTCCGCGCCCTCCCCGGGCCGCGGCGGATGCGGGCCATCCAGAACGACACGCACCCCAAGACAACCCACCGACCGAACTTCTCCTACATCAACCGGAATGAGGACCACTGATGGAGTCGGCTGAGATTCGCCGCCGCTGGCTGAGCTTCTTCGAGGAGCGCGGTCACACCGTCGTCCCTTCGGCGTCGCTCATCGCGGACGACCCGACTCTGCTCCTGGTCAACGCGGGCATGGTCCCGTTCAAGCCGTACTTCCTCGGTGAGACCAAGCCGCCCGCCCCGCGCGCCACCAGTGTGCAGAAGTGCGTCCGCACCCCGGACATCGAAGAGGTCGGCAAGACCACCCGCCACGGCACGTTCTTCCAGATGTGCGGCAACTTCTCCTTCGGCGACTACTTCAAGGAAGGCGCCATCAAGCTGGCCTGGGAGCTGCTCACCACGCCCCAGGACAAGGGTGGCTACGGCCTGGAGCCGGAGAAGCTCTGGATCACCGTCTACCAGGACGACGACGAGGCCGAGGAGATCTGGGCCAACGTCATCGGCGTGCCGCGCGAGCGCATCCAGCGCCTGGGCAAGAAGGACAACTTCTGGTCCATGGGCGTGCCCGGCCCCTGCGGCCCCTGCTCCGAGATCAACTACGACCGCGGCCCCGAGTTCGGTGTCGAGGGCGGCCCCGCCGTCAACGACGAGCGGTACGTAGAGATCTGGAACCTCGTCTTCATGCAGTACGAGCGGGGCGCCGGCGACGGCAAGGAGGACTTCCCGATCCTCGGCGACCTGCCGTCCAAGAACATCGACACCGGTCTCGGCCTCGAGCGCCTGGCGATGATCCTCCAGGGCGTGCAGAACATGTACGAGACCGACACCCTGCGCGTCGTCATGGACAAGGCCACCGAGCTGACCGGCGTCCGCTACGGCCAGGCCAAGGACACCGACGTCTCGATGCGCGTGGTCGCCGACCACGTGCGCACCTCCGCCATGCTCATCGGCGACGGCGTCACCCCCGGCAACGAGGGCCGCGGCTACGTGCTGCGCCGCATCATGCGCCGGGCCATCCGCAACATGCGCCTCATGGGCGCCACCGGTCCCGTGGTCAAGGACCTCATCGACGTCGTGATCGACACGATGGGCCAGCAGTACCCGGAGCTCATCACCGAGCGGGGGCGCATCGAGACCGTGGCCCTCGCCGAGGAGGCCGCGTTCCTGAAGGCCATCAAGGGCGGCACCAACATCCTCGACAGCGCCGTGACCGAGACCAAGGCCGCCGGCGGCACGGTCCTCTCCGGCGACAAGGCGTTCCTGCTCCACGACACCTGGGGCTTCCCGATCGACCTCACCCTGGAGATGGCCGCCGAGCAGGGCCTCACCGTGGACGAGTCCGGCTTCCGCCGCCTGATGCAGGAGCAGCGGGACCGCGCCAAGGCCGACGCCAAGGCCAAGAAGACCGGCCACGCCGACGTCTCCGCCTACCGCGAGATCGCCGACAACGCCGGCGGCACCGAGTTCACCGGCTACGTCACCAACCAGGGCGAGGCCACCGTCGTCGGCCTGCTGGTCAACGGCGTCTCCTCGCCCGCGGCCTCCGAGGGCGACGAGGTCGAGGTCGTCCTCGACCGCACCCCCTTCTACGCCGAGGGCGGCGGCCAGCTCGCCGACCAGGGCCGGATCAAGCTCGACACCGGTGCCGTCATCGAGGTCCGCGACGTGCAGCAGCCGGTCCCCGGCGTCTCCGTCCACAAGGGCTCCGTGCAGGTCGGCGAGGTGACGGTGGGCGCCTCCGCGTACGCCGCCATCGACGTCAAGCGCCGCCATGCCATCGCCCGCGCCCACTCGGCCACGCACCTGACCCACCAGGCGCTGCGCGACGCCCTGGGGCCGACCGCCGCCCAGGCCGGTTCCGAGAACAGCCCCGGTCGCTTCCGCTTCGACTTCGGCTCGCCGAACGCCGTCCCCGGCTCGGTCCTCACCGACGTCGAGCAGAAGATCAACGACGTGCTCTCCCGCGAGCTCGACGTCACGGCCGAGATCATGAGCATCGACGAGGCGAAGAAGCAGGGAGCCATCGCCGAGTTCGGCGAGAAGTACGGCGAGCGGGTCCGTGTCGTCACCATCGGTGACTTCTCCAAGGAGCTGTGCGGCGGCACGCACGTCGCCAACACCGCCCACCTGGGCCTGGTGAAGCTGCTCGGCGAGTCCTCGATCGGCTCCGGCGTGCGCCGTGTCGAGGCCCTGGTCGGTGTGGACGCGTACCGCTTCCTCGCCAAGGAGCACACGGTCGTCGCCCAGCTCCAGGAGCTGGTCAAGGGCCGTTCGGAGGAGCTGCCGGAGAAGATCGCCACCATGCTCGGCAAGCTGAAGGACGCCGAGAAGGAGATCGAGAAGTTCCGCGCGGAGAAGGTCCTCAAGGCCGCCGCCGGCCTCGCCGAGAACGCCCAGGACATTCGCGGCGTGGCCCTCGTCGTGGGCCAGGTGCCGGACGGCACCGGCGCCGACGACCTGCGCAAGCTGGTCCTCGACGTCCGCGGCCGCATCCAGGGCGACCGCCCGGCCGTCGTGGCCCTGTTCACCACGGCGAACGACCGCCCGCTGACCGTGATCGCCACCAACGAGGCCGCCCGCGAGCGCGGTCTCAAGGCCGGCGACCTGGTCCGCACCGCCGCCAAGACCCTCGGCGGCGGCGGGGGCGGCAAGCCGGACGTGGCCCAGGGCGGCGGCCAGAACCCGGCCGCCGTTCCGGACGCCATCGCCGCGGTCGAGCGCCTGGTCGTGGAGACGGTCTGACCATGACACTGCGCCGCGGCCGCCGTCTGGCCATCGACGTCGGGGACGCCCGTATCGGGGTCGCCACCTGCGACCCCGACGGGGTGCTGGCCACACCGGTGGAAACCGTTCCGGGCCGGGACATCCCCTTCGCCCACCGGCGGCTGCGGCAGCTCGTCGAGGAGTACGAGCCCCTGGAGGTCGTGGTCGGCCTGCCCCGCTCGCTCAGCGGGCGGGAGGGACCGGCCGCGGCCAAGGTGCGCGCCTTCGCCGCCGAACTCGCCAGGGGCATCAAGCCGGTGACCGTCCGCCTGGTCGACGAGCGGATGACCACGGTCACCGCCGCCCAGGGGCTGCGGGCCTCCGGCCGCAACGCCAAGAAGGGCCGGTCGGTCATCGACCAGGCCGCCGCTGTGGTGATCCTCCAGAACGCTCTTGAGACCGAACGGGTATCGGGTAATCCGCCTGGCGAGTGCGTCGAAGTGGTTGTCTGATCGCGGTACGGTAACGTTCCGCGAGACGCGGCGACATTCGAACAGTCGTCGCCCACCACTTCAGAGGCGGAACCGGGTGCCGTGGCGGCGCGAGTCACGAGCACTCCGTCTCGCGGCTCTAGGGGATCGATGACTGAATATGGCCGGGGCCCTGGCTCCGAACCGTGGCACCCGGGGGACCCGCTGTACGGGGACCCCGGGTGGAACGGGCACGAGGCCCAGCAGGGCCACATGCCCTATGGCGGTGGCCCGCAGCAGCAGTACCCGCAGGAGCCGCAGTACCAGCAGCAGTACGTGCAGCAGGGCCCGTACCCGGACCAGATGCAGGGCTACGCCCCGCAACAGGCGCACCAGCCGATGCACCCGCACGCCCAGCAGCAGGTCCACCCGCAGCAACAGCAGCAGACGTACGGCGGCCAGGCCTGGGACACCGGCCAGGGCCAGTACGCCGTCGCCGACCCGCAGGCTCCCCAGGCGTACCCGGCAGCCGATCCGCACGCGCCCGACGCGTACGCGCCCACTGACGCGTACGCGACGGCCGACCCGTACGCGGGCGCGGAACCGTACGCCCAGCAGCCCGCCGGCGGCTACCCGGGGGAGACCCCCGACCTGTACGGAACCGAGGAGTCCTACCCGCCACCGGAGCCCCCGGGCCGGCGCCGCCCGGCTCCGGACCCGGAAGCGGAACCGGAAGCCGAGGAGGACGACGAGGACGAGGAGACCGCCACGGCGGCCGGCGGCGGGCGCCGCTCGGGCCGGAAGGGCAAGGGAAAGGACAAGCCGAAGCGGAGTCGTGCGTCCTGCCTGGTCGCCGCCGTCGTGATCGTCGGCGTCCTCGGCGGTGGCGGCTACTACGGCTACGACTACCTCAAGACGAGGTTCGGCCCTGCGGAGGACTTCACGGGCGAGGGCACCTCCGAGTCCGTCGAGGTGCAGATCCCCAACGGCGCCGGGCTCACGCAGATGGGCGTCATCCTCAAGGAGCACGGCGTGGTCGCCAGCGCCGACGCGTTCGTCGCCGCCGCCACGGCGAACAAGAGGGGCACCTCCATCCAGCCGGGCGTCTACACGCTCAAGAAGAAGATGTCGGCCGCGTCCGCCGTCGCCGTGATGATCGACCCCTCGAAGCTCAACGTCCTCGTCCTCCCCGAGGGCAAGCGGGCCGTCGAGGTGTACGAAATGATCGACAAGAAGCTCGACAAGCCCGCGGGCACCACGGCAGAGGTCGCCAAGCGCGATCCCAAGGGACTCGGCCTGCCCGCCTGGGCGGCCGACAACCAGAAGATCAAGGACCCGCTGGAAGGGTTCCTCTTCCCCGCGCGCTACGACGTCACCAAGGAAACGACCCCCGAATCGCTGCTCAAGCAGATGGTCCGGAACGCCAGCGACCAGTACGCGAACCTCGGCTTCGAGGCCAAGGCGAAGTCCCTGGGCCTGGAGACCCCGCTCCAGCTGGTCACGGTCGCGAGCCTGGTCCAGGTCGAGGGCAACAAGCACGACGACTACCGCAAGATGTCCGAGGTCATCTACAACCGCCTGAAGAAGACCAACGACGTCACGAACCAGAAGCTCGAGTTCGACTCGACGATCAACTACCTCAAGGGCACGAGCGACATCAACGTGTCCCGCGAGGAGACCCGCAGGCTCGACAACCCCTACAACACCTACCTCTACAAGGGCCTCACCCCGGGACCGATCAGCAACCCGGGCAGCGAAGCCCTCAACGCCGCACTCGACCCCGACAAGGGCGGCTGGATGTTCTTCGTGTCGGTCGACGGAAACACGACGACCTTCACCAAGACCTTCGCCGAACACGAGAAACTGGTCGCGGAGTTCAACGCGCGTCAGAAGCAGAAGAACGGCGGGTAGGTAGAAACAGATGTCACGCATACGGGCCGCGGTGCTGGGTTCACCGATCGAGCACTCCCTCTCACCGGTGTTGCACCGCGCCGCGTACCAGGAGCTCGGCCTCGACGACTGGTCGTACGACCGCTTCGAGGTCGACGAGGCCGCGCTCCCCGAGTTCGTCTCCGGCCTCGGCCCCGAGTGGGCCGGGCTGTCCCTGACCATGCCGCTCAAGCGGGCGATCATCCCCCTGCTCGACGGCATCAGCGACACCGCCGCCTCCGTCGAGGCGGTCAATACGGTCGTCCTCACCGAGGACGGCCGCCGCCTCGGCGACAACACCGACATCCCCGGGATCGTCGCCGCCCTCCACGAGCGCGGCGTCGACAAGGTGGAGAGCGCCGCCATCCTCGGCGCCGGCGCCACCGCCTCCTCCGCCCTGGCCGCCCTCGCCCGGATCTGCTCCGGCGAGGTCACCGCCTACGTCCGCTCGCGGCTCCGCGCCGACGAAATGCGCCAGTGGGGCGAGCGGCTCGGCGTCCGCGTCCGCACCGAGGAGTGGTCGCAGGCCGCCGAGGCCCTCACCGCCCCCCTGGTGATCGCCACCACCCCGGCCGGCGCCACCGACAAGCTGGTCGGCGCCGTCCCGGACGCCCCCGGCACCCTCTTCGACGTGCTCTACGAACCCTGGCCGACCGCCCTCGCGGCCGCCTGGTCGGAGCGCGGCGGCCGGCTCCTCGGCGGGCTGGACCTCCTGGTCCACCAGGCGGTCCTCCAGGTCGAGCAGATGACCGACTGCACCGCCGGACCGCTGGCCGCGATGCGCGCCGCGGGCGAGGCCGCCCTGCGCGACCGCCACCACTGATCGGCACCGCACCCGTCCACACCGCCGCGCACACCTGATGCACTGCGCCGGCCGATCTTGCCCGGGCACGGGGGCACCGGCCAGGGTGGGAGGGGTGCACCGCCGTCCCGCCAGCTGGACCGGGACCGGCGCACCGGCCCGGACGTGGGAGGATCGGGTATGGCGGGTCCGGGCCGCGCGCCCCCCAGCTACCACTGGGAGGTGCCCCCAGGACCGCGCCGCCGCTGTACCAGGCGCGAGCATGAGGAGCATCGTTGAGCAGGTTGCGTTGGCTGACCGCTGGGGAATCGCACGGTCCGGCGCTGGTGGCGACGCTGGAGGGGCTTCCCGCCGGCGTTCCGGTGACCACGGAGCTGGTGGCCGACCACCTGGCGCGGCGCCGGCTCGGGTACGGGCGCGGTGCGCGGATGAAGTTCGAGCAGGACGAGGTGACGTTCCTGGGCGGCGTCCGGCACGGGCTGTCCATGGGCTCGCCCGTCGCCGTGATGGTCGGGAACACCGAGTGGCCGAAGTGGGAGAAGGTCATGTCGGCCGACCCCGTCGACCCCTCGGAGCTGAAGGAGACCGGCCGCAACGCCCCGCTGACCCGGCCGCGCCCGGGCCACGCCGACCTGGCCGGCATGCAGAAGTACGGGTTCGACGAGGCCCGTCCGGTCCTGGAGCGCGCCAGCGCCCGTGAGACCGCCGCCCGCGTCGCCCTGGGCGCCGTCGCCCGCTCCTTCCTGAAGGAGGCCGCCGGCATCGAGATCGTCTCGCACGTGGTCGAACTCGCCTCCGCGAAGGCCCCGTACGGCGTGTACCCGACCCCGGCGGACGTCGAGAAACTCGACGCCGACCCGGTGCGCTGCCTGGACGCGGACGCGTCGAAGGCGATGGTCGCGGAGATCGACCAGGCCCACAAGGACGGCGACACCCTCGGCGGCGTCGTCGAGGTCCTCGCCTACGGCGTCCCCGTCGGCCTCGGCTCGCACGTGCACTGGGACCGCCGACTCGACGCCCGGCTCGCGGCGGCGCTGATGGGCATCCAGGCCATCAAGGGCGTCGAGGTCGGCGACGGCTTCGAACTCGCCCGCGTCCCCGGTTCCCAGGCCCACGACGAGATCGTCGCCACCCCCGACGGCATCAAGCGCACCTCCGGGCGCTCCGGCGGCACCGAGGGCGGTCTGACCACCGGCGAACTGCTGCGCGTCCGCGCCGCGATGAAGCCCATCGCGACCGTCCCGCGCGCCCTGGCCACCGTCGACGTCGCCACCGGCGAGGCAGCCGCCGCGCACCACCAGCGCTCGGACGTCTGCGCCGTCCCGGCGGCCGGCATCGTGGCCGAGGCCATGGTCGCCCTGGTCCTCGCCGACGCGGTCGTGGAGAAGTTTGGCGGTGACTCGGTGGCCGAGACCCGCCGCAACGTGCAGTCGTACCTCGACCACCTGCACATCCGGTGACCGGCGGACCCCTGGTCGTCCTCGTCGGCCCCATGGGGTCCGGCAAGTCCACGGTGGGGGAGCTGCTGGCCCGGCGGCTCGGCGTCCCCTACCGGGACACGGACGCCGACATCGTGGCGGCCCAGGGCCGCCCGATCGCGGACATCTTCGTCGACGAGGGCGAGCCGTACTTCCGTGGGCTCGAACGGCAGGCGGTCGCCGCCGCCGTCGCCGAGCACACCGGAGTCCTCGCCCTCGGCGGTGGAGCCGTCCTGGACGCGGGCACCCGCGAGCTGCTGGCCGGCCTGCCGGTCGCCTACCTCTCGATGGACGTCGAGGAGGCCGTGCGGCGCGTCGGCCTCGGCGCCGCCCGCCCGCTGCTCGCCGTCAACCCGCGCCGCCAGTGGCGCGAGCTGATGGAGGCCCGCCGCCCCCTGTACACCGAAGTCGCGCGCGTCGAGGTGCCCACCGACGACCGCACGCCCGAAGAGGTCGCCCAGGCGGTCCTCGACGCTCTGGAGTTGAAGGACGTATGACAGACCAGGTGACGCGGATCCACGTCGGTGGAAGCGCCGGCCACGACCCGTACGACGTGCTGGTCGGCCGGCAGCTGCTCGGCGAGCTCGGCGGCCTCATCGGCACCACGGCCCAGCGGGTCGCCGTGATCCACCCCGAGGCGCTGGCCTCGACCGGCGAGGCCCTGCGCGACGACCTCGCCGACCAGGGCTACGAGGCGATCGCCATCCAGGTGCCGAACGCCGAAGAGGCCAAGACGGCCGAGGTGGCCGCGTACTGCTGGAAGGCGCTCGGCCAGTCCGGCTTCACCCGCACCGACGTGATCGTCGGCGTCGGCGGCGGCGCCACCACCGACCTGGCGGGCTTCGTCGCGGCCACCTGGCTGCGCGGGGTGCGCTGGATCGCCGTGCCGACCACCGTGCTGGCGATGGTGGACGCGGCCGTCGGCGGCAAGACCGGCATCAACACGGCCGAGGGCAAGAACCTGGTGGGCGCCTTCCACCCGCCCGCCGGCGTGCTGTGCGACCTCGCGGCGCTGGAGTCGCTGCCGGTCAACGACTACGTCAGCGGCCTCGCCGAGATCATCAAGGCCGGTTTCATCGCCGACCCCGTCATCCTCGACCTGATCGAGGCCGACCCGGCCGCCGCCCGCACCCCGGACGGCCCGCACACCGCGGAGCTCATCGTCCGCTCCATCCAGGTCAAGGCGGACGTCGTCTCCAGCGACCTCAAGGAATCGGGCCTGCGGGAGATCCTCAACTACGGCCACACCCTCGCGCACGCCATCGAGAAGAACGAGCGCTACAAGTGGCGGCACGGCGCGGCCGTTTCGGTCGGCATGGTCTTCGCCGCCGAGCTCGGCCGGCTCGCGGGCCGCCTCGACGACGCCACCGCCGACCGGCACAAGGAGATCCTGGCCTCCGTCGGCCTGCCGCTGACCTACCGCGGCGACCAGTGGCCCAAGCTGCTCCAGACCATGCAGGTCGACAAGAAGTCCCGCGGCAACCTGCTGCGCTTCATCGTCCTCGACGGCCTGGCCAGGCCGACCGTCCTGGAGGGCCCCGACCCGGCGCACCTGATCGCCGCGTACGGAGAGGTGTCCGCATGAGCCGCAAGGTGCTGGTGCTGAACGGCCCCAACCTCGGCCGGCTCGGCTCCCGCGAACCCGACGTGTACGGGGCCACCTCGTACACCGGGCTGGTGGAGACCTGCCGGGAGCTGGGCGCGGAGCTCGGCTTCGACGTCGAGGTCCGCGAGACCAACGACGAGGGCGAGATCATCCGCTGGCTCCACGAGGCGGCCGACGGGAAGATCCCGGTGGTCATCAACCCCGGCGCGTTCACGCACTACTCGTACGGGATGCGGGACGCGGCCGCCCAGCGCACCGCCCCGCTGATCGAGGTGCACATCTCGAACCCGTACGCGCGGGAGGAGTTCCGGCACACGTCCGTCATCGCCGCGGTGGCGACGGGCACGGTGGCGGGCTTCGGGATCGGCTCGTACCGGCTGGCGCTGCGCGCCCTGGCGGACGAAGTCGACCGCTGACGGTGCTGGTGGGCGGCACCGCCCGTGCAGTCATATAACGTTCTCGCATCAGTCGGTGGAACGAGACGGAGTGGCAGCGGATGCACCAGGGATGGGGGGCGGCCGGCAGCGGTGGCTGGGGCCCGCCGGGACACCAGCCGGCGGTGCCCCCGCAGCCGCCGATACCGCCCGCCCAGGGCTGGCCCCCGCCCCCGCACCCGCAGGGGTCGCCGCACCTGCCGCCGCCCGGGCCGGAGGCCACCGGGCACATCCCGCTGCCGCCCGTCGCTGCGGTTCCCGGGCCCGCCGCCGGCGCCGGGCCGGGTGCGGGGCACGGCCCCGGCACCGGAACGGCCGTGCTGGCCGTGCTGCTCATCGGGCCGGCGGGGGCCGGCAAGACCACGGTCGCCCGGCACTGGGCGAACTCCCGGCCCGTGCCGACCGCGCACATCAGCCTCGACGACGTCCGCGAGTGGGTCTGCTCCGGCTTCGCCGACCCCCAGGCCGGCTGGAACGACCAGTCCGAGGCCCAGTACCGGCTGGCCCGCCGCACCTGCGGCTTCGCCGCCCGCAACTTCCTGGCCAACGGGATCTCCTGCATCCTCGACGACGCCGTCTTCCCCGACCGCCCCGTCGTGGGCCTCGGCGGCTGGAAGCGCCACGTCGGCCCGAACCTCCTGCCCGTGGTGCTCCTGCCCGGCCTGGAGATCGTCCTGGAGCGCAACGCCCGGCGCTCCGGTAACCGCCGCCTCTCGGACGAGGAGGTCGCCCGGATCCACGGCCGGATGGCCGGCTGGTACGGCTCCGGCCTGTCGATCATCGACAACTCGGACCTGGACGTCGAAGGCACCGCCCGGGCCCTGGACGAGGCCCTGGCCCGCGCAATCACCGCCTCCGCCTTCTAGCCCGCCGTCCGGTGGCGGCCCGTCCGAGGGCAGGCCCCGGACGGAGGTGCTCACCGGGCCGGATGTGCCGGGCGCTCGTAGGCTCGAAGACATGTCAGACGTGTACGCGGCCCGCCGTGGCCTGCTCCGCGACCGCTGTGCCGCCGCCGGGAACGCCGCCGCACTGATCACGCGTCCGGCGAACGTCCGCTACCTCGCCGGCGGATCCCCGCGCGGCGCCGTCCTGCTCGTCGGCCCCGGCGCCGAGGACATGCTGTTCACGGTCGGACCCCCGACCGGGGAGGTCGACGAGGGCCGCCTCGACGACCGGCTCGCCGTCAGCGTGCTCCCCACCCCGGGCGCCGACGCGGCGGTCGCCGCCGCCGACCTGGCCGGATCGGCGAAGGCCGAATCCCTCGCGGTCGAGGAGCACCACCTCACCGTCGCCCGGTACCGCGCCCTGGGCTCGGTCGCGCCCCGGCTGCGGCTCGGCGACCTGGGCACGGCCGTGGAGCAGCAACGCCTGGTCAAGGACGAGGAGGAGATCGCCTGCCTGCGGATCGCCGCCGAGATCGCCGATCAGGCGCTGGGCGAACTGCTGGAGTCGATCCTCGTCGGCCGCACCGAACGCCACCTCGCGCTGGAGCTGGAACGCCGGCTCGTCGACCACGGGGCCGACGGTCCGGCCTTCCCGACCTCCGTGGGCACCGGGCCCCACTCCGGGCGTTCCCGGCACCGGCCCTCCGACCGGCGCGTCGAGGAGGGCGACTTCCTCTCCGTCTGCCTGGGCGCGAACTACCGCGGCTACCGGTGCGAGATCGGCCGGACCTTCGTGATCGGCACCAGCCCGGCCGACTGGCAGATCGAGCTGTACGACCTCGTCTTCGCCGCCCAGCGGGCGGGACGGGAGGCCCTGCTGCCGGGCGCCGCCTACCGCGACGTGGACCGCGCGGCCCGCTCCGTCCTGGACTCTGCGGGCCACGGTGAGGCCCTCGCTCCCTGGACCGGGCACGGTGTCGGCCTCGAAATCGACGAGGACCCGCAGCTTGCACCTACGGCAATGGGTAAACTGGACGCTTGCGTGCCGGTCACCGTCGAACCGGGGGTCCACCTCCCGGGCCGGGGCGGAGTCCGGATCGATGACACGCTCGTCGTACGCCCCGAGGCGGACGGCGGTCCAGAGCTACTCACCATTACGACCAAGGAGCTGCTCGCACTGTAGTCCGGTGTGCCGGGCTGGGCGCGCACCCCTGGTCTTCCAGTGCAGGAGATTCCGCAACCGTGGCTTCCACGAACGACCTCAAGAACGGCATGGTGCTCAAGCTCGACGGTGACCAGCTCTGGTCCGTCGTCGAGTTCCAGCACGTCAAGCCCGGCAAGGGCCCGGCCTTCGTGCGCACCAAGCTCAAGAACGTGCTGTCCGGCAAGGTCGTCGACAAGACCTTCAACGCGGGCGTGAAGGTCGAGACGGCCACCATCGACCGCCGCGACATGCAGTTCTCGTACATGGACGGCGACTACTTCGTCTTCATGGACATGCAGACCTACGACCAGCTGCACGTCGACCGCAAGGCCGTCGGCGACGCCGCCAACTTCCTCATCGAGGGCTTCACCGCCTCCGTGGCGCAGCACGAGGGCTCGGTCCTCTACGTCGAGCTCCCGGCCGCCGTCGAGCTGACCATCCAGCACACCGACCCGGGCGTCCAGGGCGACCGCTCCACCGGTGGCACCAAGCCGGCCACCCTGGAGACCGGCCACGAGATCCAGGTCCCGCTCTTCGTCACCACCGGCGAGAAGGTCAAGGTCGACACCCGCACCAGCGACTACCTCGGCCGGGTGAGCAGCTAACCGTGGCTGCCCGCAGCAACGCGCGCAAGCGCGCCTTCCAGATCCTCTTCGAGGCCGACCAGCGCGGCGTGCCCGTGCGCGAGGTCCTCGCGGACTGGGTCCGCCACGCGCGGTCGGACGACCGGCAGCCGCCGGTCAACGCCTTCACGATGGATCTCGTCGAGGGCTACGCCGACAAGGTGAACCGCATCGACGACCTGATCGTCACCTATGCCGTGGACTGGGAGCTCGACCGGATGCCGGTCGCCGACCGGAACATCCTGCGGCTCGGTGCGTACGAGCTGATCTGGGTGGACGACACCCCGGACGCCGTGGCCATCGACGAGGCCGTGCAGCTGGCGAAGGAGTTCTCGACGGACGAGTCGCCCTCGTTCGTCAACGGCCTCCTCGCCCGCTTCAAGGACCTGAAGCCGAGCCTGCGCCGGGGCGAGTAGCCCCCGGCAGCGGTCCGGCAGGACGCAGGGGCCCGCAGCGCAGCCGCGCAGCGGGCCCTTCCGTCTGTCCGTACGCGGCCCTCCCGCCGGCCGTGGAAGGCGCCCTTACGCGAAAAACCGGTGTGGGGGGGGGGGGCCCGCCGGGGGGCCCGCCCCCCCCCCCCCGGGTGGTGGGTGGTGGGGGCCCGGGCGCGGGCGGGGGGGGGTAGAGAAAAACGACG
>NZ_JBHXTC010000060.1:28300-43020 GCF_042677605.1 Streptomyces sp. NPDC127106
CGCCCCTCCTGTCAGTCCTCGCGCGCGCGGCCCCCGCGGGCGGCGGGGCCCCCCCATCTCACCCAACGGCGGTGGGCGGCCCCCCCCGCGCCGCCCCCCCCCCCCCCACACCGGTAACGTTTCTGCTGGTCCCGGGACCGGGATCAGGCGTCTTCGTGCGCCACGGCGCGACGCGCGTCGGCGTCGAGGACGCCCCAGCTGATCAGCTGCTCGGTCAGGACCGAGGGCGACTGGTCGTAGATGACCGCAAGGGTGCGCAGGTCGTCCTGGCGGATCGACAGCACCTTGCCGTTGTAGTCGCCGCGCTGGCTCTGGATGGTGGCCGCGTAGCGCTGGAGCGGGCCGGCCTTCTCGGCGGGCACGCCCGCCAGCCGCTCCAGGTCGAGGCGCAGCTTCGGCGGCGGCTCGGCCGCACCGCCGGGGGTGGTGCCCGGCAGCAGCTCCTGCACCGGTACCCCGTAGAAGTCCGCCAGCTCGGCGAGGCGCTGGACGGTCACGGCGCGGTCCCCGCGCTCGTACGAACCGACCACCACGGCCTTCCACCGGCCCTGCGACTTCTCCTCGACACCGTGGAGGGAGAGGCCCTGCTGGGTGCGGATGGCGCGGAGCTTGGCCCCGAGCTGTTTGGCGTATTCGCTGGACATAACGCTCCCGGACGCTGTGACGCTGTGACTACATGGAGACCATGCGGCTCCGCCGCGCGGCTGGTAACTCACTGTGAGGTTACGCAGCGTGACTTGGATGCGTCAAGCCGAATGCCGTCCCTCGACCACGTACGAGCGGCGCCGCGCCGCCCCGGTTCGGCCCCACCCCGATCCCCCTGGTACCGTGGACGGCGTTGTACAGACGTCCTTTAAGGTCCGTCCCGTGAGGCGGAGAAGGAGGTCCTTCCCATGGACGCTCAGGCTGCCCAGAACGCCACTGGCGTGGGCACCGAAGCGATGCGCCCCGTGCTCGAAGCACAGGACATCGCGCGGGTACTGACCCGCATCGCCCACGAGATCGTCGAACGCGCCAAGGGCGCCGACGACGTGGTGCTCCTCGGCATTCCCACCCGCGGTGTGTTCCTCGCCCGCCGGCTGGCCGCCAAGCTCGAAGAGATCACCGGATCGAAGATCCCGGTCGGGTCCCTCGACATCACCATGTACCGCGACGACCTGCGGATGAAGCCGGCCCGCGCCATCGGCCGCACCGAGATCCCCGGCGACGACATCGACGGCCGTCTCGTCGTCCTCGTCGACGACGTTCTCTTCTCCGGCCGCACCATCCGCGCCGCCCTCGACGCCCTCGGCGACCTCGGCCGCCCCCGCGCCGTCCAGCTCGCGGTCCTCGTCGACCGCGGCCACCGCGAACTGCCGATCCGCGCCGACTACGTCGGCAAGAACCTCCCCACTTCCCTGCGGGAGACCGTCAAGGTCCAGCTCCAGGAGGAGGACGGCCGTGACGCCGTACTGCTCGGCCAGCAGACCGCCCCGGCGGCCGCGCAGCAGCCGTAGCCGTACCCACGGACCCCCGTACGCCCGTACGAGTGATGGGCCCCGTTCCCGGGGCCCGCGCGCCGGCCTGCCCTGCCCGCACGCCGGCGAGCCAGCCCCGCCGCTCTGACCTCCCCCGACTTACGGAGCACCCAGATGAAGCGCCACCTCATCTCGGCCGCCGACCTCACGCGCGACGACGCCGTCCTGATCCTCGACACCGCCGAGGAAATGGCCCGGGTCGCCGACCGGCCGATAAAGAAGCTGCCCACCCTCCGCGGCCGCACGATCTGCAACCTCTTCTTCGAGGACTCCACCCGCACCCGGATCTCCTTCGAGGCCGCCGAGAAGCGGCTCTCCGCCGACGTCATCAACTTCGCGGCCAAGGGCTCCTCGGTCTCCAAGGGCGAATCCCTCAAGGACACCGCCCAGACCCTGGAGGCCATGGGCGTCGACGCCGTCGTCATCCGCCACCACGCCTCCGGCGCCCCCTACCGGCTCGCCACCTCCGGCTGGATCGACGCCCCCGTCATCAACGCCGGCGACGGCACCCACCAGCACCCCACCCAGGCCCTGCTGGACGCCTTCACCATGCGCCGCCGCCTCGTCGGCCGCGACGCCGGCCTCGGCAAGGGCCTCGACGGCCGCCGGATCACCATCGTCGGCGACGTCCTGCACAGCCGCGTCGCCCGCTCCAACGTGGACCTGCTGCACACCCTCGGCGCCGAGGTCACCCTCGTGGCCCCGCCCACCCTGCTCCCCGTCGGCGTCGGCAGCTGGCCCTGCGAGGTCTCCTACAGCCTCGACGAGGTGCTGCCGAAGTCCGACGCGGTCATGATGCTGCGTGTGCAGCGCGAACGCATGAACGCCGCGTTCTTCCCGACCGAGCGCGAGTACTCCCGCCGCTACGGCCTGGACGCCGCCCGGATGGCGAAGATGCCCGAGCACGCCGTCGTCATGCACCCCGGCCCCATGGTCCGCGGCATGGAGATCACCGCCGAGGTCGCCGACTCCGACCGCTGCACGGTCGTCGAGCAGGTCGCCAACGGCGTGTCCATCCGCATGGCCGTCCTGTACCTGCTGCTCGGTGGCTCCGAGCCCGCCGTCACCACCAGCACCGCCCCCGCCGTCCGCACCGAGGAGACCAAGTAACCATGACCAAGATCCTTATCCGCGGTGCGAAGGTCCTCGGCGGCGAGGCGCAGGACGTCCTGATCGACGGCGAGACCATCGCCGAGGTCGGGCAGGACCTCTCCGCCGACGGCGCCACGGTCATCGAGGCCGCTGGCCAGGTCCTCCTCCCCGGCCTCGTCGACCTGCACACCCACCTGCGCGAGCCCGGCCGCGAGGACTCCGAGACCGTCCTCACCGGCACCCGTGCCGCCGCGGCCGGCGGCTACACCGCCGTCTTCGCCATGGCGAACACCTTCCCCGTCGCCGACACCGCCGGCGTCGTCGAGCAGGTCTGGCGCCTCGGCCAGGAGGCCGGCTACTGCGACGTGCAGCCCATCGGTGCCGTCACCGTCGGCCTGGAGGGCAAGAAGCTCTCCGAGCTCGGCGCCATGCACGAGTCCGCCGCCAAGGTCACCGTCTTCTCCGACGACGGCAAGTGCGTCGACGACGCCGTGATCATGCGCCGCGCCCTGGAGTACGTGAAGGCCTTCGGCGGCGTCATCGCCCAGCACGCCCAGGAGCCCCGCCTCACCGAGGGCGCCCAGATGAACGAGGGCGTCGTCTCCGCCGAACTGGGCCTGGGCGGCTGGCCCGCCGTCGCCGAGGAGTCGATCATCGCCCGCGACGTCCTCCTCGCCGAGCACGTCGGCTCCCGCGTCCACATCTGCCACCTGTCCACCGCCGGCAGCGTCGAGATCGTCCGCTGGGCCAAGTCCCGCGGCATCGACGTCACCGCCGAGGTCACCCCGCACCACCTCCTCCTCACCGACGAGCTGGTCCGCTCCTACAACCCCGTCTACAAGGTCAACCCGCCGCTGCGCACCGAGCGCGACGTCATGGCCCTGCGCGAGGCCCTCGCCGACGGCACGATCGACATCGTCGCCACCGACCACGCCCCGCACCCGCACGAGGACAAGGACTGCGAGTGGGCCGCGGCCGCCATGGGCATGGTCGGCCTGGAGACCGCCCTCTCCGTCGTCCAGCAGACGATGGTCGAGACCGGCCTCCTCGACTGGGCGGGCGTCGCCGAGCGCATGTCCTGCGCCCCGGCCCGCATCGGCGGCCTCCCGCACCACGGGCGCCCCGTCTCGGCAGGTGAACCCGCGAACCTCGTCCTCGTCGACACCTCGTACCGTGGTGTCGTGGACCCCGCACACTTCGCCTCCCGCAGCCGCAACACGCCCTACGAGGGCCGCGAGCTGCCGGGACGCGTCACTCACACCTTCCTGCGGGGCCGTACAACGGTCGTGGACGGGAAACTGGCGTGACACCTGGAGCAATCCGACTGGCCGCAGAGGTCGCCGAACAGAAGTCGGCGGAGGTGACGGACTGGGGCGCCCGCATCGCGTGGGTGATCGGTCTGCTCGTCTTCATCGCCTTCGTGTACTGGCTGATGCGGCAGGGCTGGAAATGGCGCGGCGCCCTGCAGAGCGACCTGCCGGAACTGCCCGCCGCCCCCGGCGGACTCCCCGAGCACCGGCTGGCCCTCACCGGCCGGTACCACGGGTCCACCACCGCCGGGCAGTGGCTCGACCGGATCGTCGCCCACGGTCTGGGCGTGCGCAGCCGCGTCGAACTCACCCTCACGGACGAGGGCCTCGAAGTGGTCCGTCCGGGTGCCACCGACTTCTTCGTACCGGCCGCGCAGCTGCGCGGCGCCCGCCTCGACAAGGGGATCGCGGGCAAGGTACTCACCGAGGGCGGTCTGCTCGTCGTCACCTGGGCGCACGGCGACACACTGATCGACTCCGGATTCCGCTCCGACCGGGCGGCCGAACACGCCGCCTGGGTCGAAGCCGTCAACCACATGAACACATCCACCACGACGGAAGGCGCCGAACGATGACGACCTCCACCAGGGGAGCAGCCAAAGCTCCCGCCGTACTCGTCCTGGAGGACGGTCGCACCTTCCGCGGCCGCGCCTACGGCGCAGTGGGGGAGACCTTCGGCGAGGCCGTGTTCTCCACCGGCATGACCGGCTACCAGGAGACCCTCACCGACCCGTCGTACCACCGGCAGGTCGTCGTGATGACCGCCCCGCACGTCGGCAACACCGGCGTCAACGACGAGGACCCCGAGTCCTCCCGCATCTGGGTCTCCGGCTACGTCGTCCGCGACCCCGCCCGCGTCCCCTCCAACTGGCGCGCCCGGCGCTCCCTGGACGAGGAGCTCGCCGCCCAGGGCGTCGTCGGCATCAGCGGCATCGACACCCGCGCCCTGACCCGCCACCTGCGGGAGCGCGGCGCCATGCGCGTCGGCATCTTCTCCGGCGAGGCCTTCGAGGGCGTCCGCGACGAGGTCCTGCTGGCCCGCGTCCAGGACTCCCCCCAGATGAAGGGCGCCAACCTCTCCGCCGAGGTCGCCACCAAGGAGCCGTACGTCGTTCCCGCGATCGGCGACAAGAAGTTCACCGTCGCCGCCGTCGACCTCGGCATCAAGGGCATGACCCCGCACCGCATGGCCGAACGCGGCATCGAGGTGCACGTCCTGCCCGCCGGGGCCACCGTCGAGGACATCTACGCGGTCCGGCCGGACGGCGTGTTCTTCTCCAACGGCCCCGGCGACCCGGCCACCGCCGACCACGCCGTCTCCGTCATGCAGGGCGTGCTGGAGCGCAGGACCCCGCTCTTCGGCATCTGCTTCGGCAACCAGATCCTCGGCCGCGCCCTCGGCTTCGGCACCTACAAGCTGAAGTACGGCCACCGCGGCATCAACCAGCCGGTCCAGGACCGCACCACCGGCAAGGTCGAGGTCACCGCGCACAACCACGGCTTCGCCGTCGACGCGCCCCTCGACAAGGTCTCCGAGACCCCCTACGGCCGCGCCGAGGTCTCCCACGTCTGCCTCAACGACAACGTGGTGGAGGGCCTCCAGCTGCTCGACCAGCCGGCCTTCAGCGTCCAGTACCACCCCGAGGCGGCCGCGGGCCCGCACGACGCCGCGTACCTCTTCGACCGCTTCACGTCTTTGATGAACACAGCCCAGATGGAGGCCGAGCGTGCCTAAGCGCACCGATATCCAGTCCGTCCTGGTCATCGGCTCCGGCCCGATCGTCATCGGCCAGGCCGCCGAGTTCGACTACTCCGGTACCCAGGCCTGCCGCATCCTCAAGGCCGAGGGCCTGCGGGTCATCCTGGTGAACTCCAACCCCGCGACGATCATGACCGACCCGGAGATCGCCGACGCCACGTACGTCGAGCCGATCACCCCCGAGTTCGTCGAGAAGATCATCGCCAAGGAGCGTCCCGACGCACTCCTGCCCACCCTCGGCGGCCAGACCGCGCTGAACACCGCCATCTCGATGCACGAGCAAGGGGTGCTGGAGAAGTACGGCGTCGAGCTCATCGGCGCCAACGTCGAGGCCATCAACAAGGGCGAGGACCGAGACCTCTTCAAGGGCGTCGTCGAGGCCGTCAAGGCCAAGATCGGCTACGGCGAGTCCGCCCGCTCGGTCATCTGCCACACCATGGACGAGGTCCTCGCCGGCGTGGACACCCTCGGCGGCTACCCCGTCGTCGTCCGCCCCTCCTTCACCATGGGCGGCGCCGGCTCCGGCTTCGCCCACGACGAGGAGGAGCTGCGCCGCATCGCCGGCCAGGGCCTCACGCTCTCCCCGACCACCGAGGTGCTTCTGGAGGAGTCCATCCTCGGCTGGAAGGAGTACGAGCTGGAGCTGATGCGCGACAAGGCCGACAACGTCGTGGTCGTCTGCTCCATCGAGAACTTCGACCCGATGGGTGTCCACACCGGCGACTCCATCACCGTCGCCCCGGCGATGACCCTCACCGACCGCGAGTACCAGCGGCTGCGCGACATCGGCATCGCGATCATCCGCGAGGTCGGCGTCGACACCGGCGGCTGCAACATCCAGTTCGCGGTCAACCCGGTCGACGGCCGGATCATCGTCATCGAGATGAACCCGCGCGTGTCCCGGTCCTCGGCGCTCGCCTCCAAGGCCACCGGCTTCCCGATCGCCAAGATCGCCGCCAAGCTGGCCGTCGGCTACACGCTCGACGAGATCCCCAACGACATCACCGAGAAGACCCCGGCCTCCTTCGAGCCGACCCTCGACTACGTCGTCGTCAAGGCCCCCCGCTTCGCCTTCGAGAAGTTCCCGGCCGCCGACGCCACCCTCACCACCACCATGAAGTCGGTGGGCGAGGCCATGGCCATCGGCCGCAACTTCACCGAGGCCCTCCAGAAGGCCCTGCGCTCCCTGGAGAAGAAGGGCTCCCGGTTCACCTTCACCGGCGAGCCCGGCGACAAGGACGAGCTGCTCCTGGCGGCGGTCCGCCCGACCGACGGCCGCATCAACACCGTCATGCAGGCCATCCGCGCCGGCGCCACCCAGGAGGAGGTGTTCGAGGCCACCAAGATCGACCCGTGGTTCGTCGACCAGCTCTTCCTGATCAAGGAGATCGCCGACGAGCTCGCATCCGCCGAGCGCCTCGACCCCGCGCTCCTCGCCGAGGCCAAGCGGCACGGCTTCTCCGACGCCCAGATCGCCGAGATCCGGGACCTGCGCGAGGACGTCGTCCGCGAGCTCCGCCACGCCCTCGGCGTCCGCCCCGTCTACAAGACGGTCGACACCTGCGCCGCCGAGTTCGCCGCGAAGACCCCGTACTTCTACTCGTCCTACGACGAGGAGTCCGAGGTCGCCCCGCGCGAGAAGCCCGCGGTGATCATCCTCGGCTCCGGCCCGAACCGCATCGGCCAGGGCATCGAGTTCGACTACTCCTGCGTCCACGCCTCCTTCGCCCTGAGCGACGCCGGCTACGAGACCGTGATGGTCAACTGCAACCCGGAGACCGTCTCCACCGACTACGACACCTCCGACCGCCTGTACTTCGAGCCGCTCACGCTCGAGGACGTGCTGGAGATCGTCCACGCCGAGTCCCTCGCCGGCCCCATCGCCGGCGTCGTCGTCCAGCTCGGCGGCCAGACCCCGCTCGGCCTCGCCCAGGCGCTCAAGGACAACGGCGTCCCCGTGGTCGGCACCTCCCCGGAGGCCATCCACGCCGCCGAGGACCGCGGCGCCTTCGGCCGGGTCCTGGCCGAGGCCGGCCTGCCCGCCCCCAAGCACGGCACCGCCACCACGTTCGCGGGTGCGAAGGCCATCGCCGACGAGATCGGCTACCCGGTCCTCGTCCGCCCGTCCTACGTGCTCGGCGGCCGCGGCATGGAGATCGTCTACGACGAGACGCGCCTGGAGGCGTACATCGCCGAGTCCACGGAGATCTCCCCGACCCGCCCGGTGCTGGTCGACCGCTTCCTCGACGACGCCATCGAGATCGACGTCGACGCCCTCTACGACGGCACCGAGCTCTACCTCGGCGGCGTCATGGAGCACATCGAGGAAGCCGGCATCCACTCCGGCGACTCGGCCTGCGCCCTGCCCCCGATCACCCTCGGCGGCTTCGACATCAAGCGCCTGCGCGCCTCCACCGAGGCCATCGCCCAGGGCGTCGGCGTCCGCGGCCTGATCAACATCCAGTTCGCGATGGCCGGCGACATCCTCTACGTGCTGGAGGCCAACCCGCGCGCCTCCCGCACCGTCCCCTTCACCTCGAAGGCCACCGCGGTCCCGCTCGCGAAGGCCGCCGCCCGCATCTCGCTCGGCGCCACCATCGCCGAACTGCGCGCCGAGGGCATGCTGCCGAAGACCGGCGACGGCGGCACCCTGCCGCTGGACGCGCCGATCTCCGTCAAGGAGGCCGTCATGCCGTGGTCGCGCTTCCGCGACATCCACGGCCGCGGCGTGGACACCGTCCTCGGCCCGGAGATGCGCTCCACCGGCGAGGTCATGGGCATCGACTCGGTCTTCGGCACGGCCTACGCCAAGTCGCAGGCCGGCGCCTACGGCCCGCTGCCCACCAAGGGCCGCGCGTTCATCTCCGTCGCCAACCGCGACAAGCGCTCGATGATCTTCCCGGCCCGCGAGCTCGTCGCCCACGGCTTCGAGCTGCTCGCCACCTCCGGCACCGCCGAGGTCCTGCGCCGCAACGGCATCAACGCCACCGTCGTGCGCAAGCTCAGCGAGGGCGAGGGCCCCGGCGGCGAGAAGACCATCGTCCAGCTCATCCACGACGGCCAGGTCGACCTGATCGTCAACACCCCGTACGGCACCGGCGGCCGCCTCGACGGCTACGAGATCCGCACCGCGGCCGTGGCGCGCGGCGTCCCGTGCCTCACCACGGTCCAGGCACTCGCCGCGGCCGTCCAGGGCATCGAGGCCCTGGGCCACGGCGAAGTCGGCGTCCGCTCCCTCCAGGAGCACGCCGAGCACCTGACCGCCGCACGCGACTAACAGCCCGTACGGAGAGGGGGACACCACGAGCGCGACGCGCGGTGGTGTCCCCCTCTCCATGAGCGCACGAGGGATCTTCCGAACGATGTACAAGCTGTTCTTCAACCTGGTCTTCAAGCGGATGGACCCCGAGGAGGCCCACTACCTGGCCTTCCGCTGGATCCGCCTGGCGGCCCGCACCCCGGTCCTGCGCACCTTCGCCGCTGCCGCCCTGGCCCCCCGGTTCAAGGAGCTGCGCACCGAGGCCCTCGGCCTGCGCATGCACGGCCCCTTCGGCCTCGCCGCGGGCTTCGACAAGAACGCCGTTGCCATTGACGGCATGTCCATGCTCGGCTTCGACCACGTCGAGATCGGCACGGTCACCGCCCAGGCGCAGCCCGGCAACCCCAAGAAGCGGCTGTTCCGGCTCGTGCCGGACCGCGCGCTGATCAACCGCATGGGCTTCAACAACGAGGGCTCTGCGGCCGTGGCGGCCCGGCTGGAGGCCCGTCGGCCGGTCTTCCGGACCGTCGTGGGCGTCAACATCGGCAAGACCAAGGTCGTGCCGGAGGAGGAGGCCGTGGCGGACTACGTCACCTCCACCGAGCGCCTGGCCCGCCACGCCGACTACCTCGTCGTCAACGTCTCCTCGCCGAACACCCCGGGCCTGCGCAACCTCCAGGCCACCGAGTCCCTGCGGCCCCTGCTGACGGCCGTCCGCGAGGCCGCGGACCGCACCGTCACCGACCGCCGCGTCCCGCTCCTGGTGAAGATCGCACCCGACCTCGCCGACGAGGACGTGGACGCCGTCGCCGACCTGGCCCTGGAACTGGGCCTGGACGGCATCATCGCCACCAACACCACCATCGCCCGCGAGGGCCTCGGCCTGAAGTCCGACCCCGCCCTGGTCGAGGAGACCGGCGGCCTGTCCGGCGCCCCCGTCAAGCAGCGCTCCCTGGAGGTCCTGCGCCGCCTGTACGCCCGTGTGGGCGACCGCCTGGTCCTCGTGGGCGTCGGGGGCATCGAGAACGCCGAGGACGCCTGGCAGCGGATCCTGGCGGGCGCCACGCTCGTCCAGGGATACAGCGCGTTCATCTACGAGGGCCCGTGCTACGCCCGCGCCATCCACAAGGGCCTGGCCGCGCGCCTGGCCGCCAGCCCGTACGCCACCCTCGCCGAGGCCGTCGGCGCCGAAACCCGAAAGGCCGCCCAGTGACGCTCTCCTTCGGTACCCGTCTGCGCTCCGCCATGGACGAGCGCGGCCCGTTGTGCGTGGGCATCGACCCGCACGCCTCCCTGCTGTCCTCCTGGGGGCTGAACGACGACGTCGCAGGCCTGGAGCGGTTCTCCCGCACCGTCGTCGAGGCGCTCGCCGACACCGTGGCCGTGTTCAAGCCGCAGGCGGCCTTCTTCGAGCGCTTCGGCTCGCGCGGCGTGGCGGTGCTGGAGCAGACCGTCGCCGACGCCCGGGCGGCCGGCGCCCTCGTGGTCATGGACGCCAAGCGGGGCGACATCGGCTCCACCATGGCCGCGTACGCCGAGACCTTCCTGCACCAGGACTCGCCGCTGTTCTCCGACGCCCTGACCGTCTCCCCGTACCTGGGCTACGGCTCGCTGGCCCCCGCCGTGGAGCTGGCCCGCGCGTCCGGGGCCGGCCTGTTCGTCCTGGCCCTGACCTCGAACCCGGAGGGCGCCGAGGTCCAGCGGGCGGTCCGCGAGGACGGCCGGACCATCGGCGCGACCATGCTCGCGCACCTGGCCGAGGAGAACGCGGGAGCCGCGCCCATGGGCTCCTTCGGTGCGGTCGTCGGCGCGACGCTGGGCGACCTGTCCTCCTTCGACCTGGACATCAACGGCCCGCTGCTCGCCCCCGGCATCGGCGCGCAGGGCGCCAGCGCGGCCGACCTGCCGCGGGTCTTCGGCACGGCCGTGCGCAACGTCGTCCCCAACGTGTCGCGCGGGGTGCTGGGGCACGGTCCTGACGCCGCCGCGCTGCGCGCATCGGCATTCCGCTTCGCGACCGAGATCCGGGAGGCCGTCGCCGCCTGACGGCGCCGACCGGGGTGCACGTCGTACGGTCTGACGAAAATCGAACGTCTTTCACCGGACAAAACCGGGGTGGTTTGTCCGTGATGTACGGTTCAGTGGAGGCTGACCAGGACTTTTCGTCCGTTCTCGCTGACTGGAGCGGCCGCGGCCGCTAGTCTCCGACCAGAGTGAACGAGCAGCGAACGAGTTCCACCGCTGTTCGGGCACTCGCCTGGTGTGGCGCCCTCGGGTTCCCCACCGGTCCGTATATCCGACAGTTCGACATCCGAGGTGACGTAGGCGTGGCTCTTCCGCCCCTTACCCCTGAACAGCGCGCAGCCGCGCTCGAAAAGGCCGCCGCGGCTCGCCGGGAGCGGGCCGAGGTGAAGAATCGACTCAAGCACTCCGGCGCCTCGCTCCAAGAGGTCATCAAGACGGGCCAGGAGAACGACGTCATCGGCAAGATGAAGGTCTCCGCCCTGCTGGAGTCCCTGCCTGGCGTGGGCAAGGTCCGCGCCAAGCAGATCATGGAGCGCCTCGGCATCTCCGAGTCCCGGCGTGTCCGAGGTCTCGGCTCCAACCAGATCGCCTCCCTGGAGCGTGAGTTCGGCACCCCTGCCGGCTGACGTGTTGCCCGGAGTTCCTCCGGCGTTCTCAGGCAGTCCCGAGAACCTGGATAATCGCTCTATGGCAGCAGAGGTTCGTCCGCGGCTGACCGTGCTCTCCGGCCCTTCGGGGGTCGGCAAGAGCACGGTCGTCGCGCATATGCGCAAGGTCCACCCCGAGGTGTGGCTCTCGGTGTCGGCCACCACCCGCAAGCCGCGGCCCGGTGAGCGACACGGAGTCCACTACTTCTTCGTCAACGACGACGAGTTCGACAAGCTGATCGCCAACGGCGAGCTGCTGGAGTGGGCCGAGTTCGCGGGCAACCGCTACGGCACACCGCGCGGCGCGGTGACCGAGCGCCTGGAGAACGGCGAGCCCGTCCTCCTGGAGATCGACCTCCAGGGCGCCCGCCTCGTGCGCGAGTCCATGCCCGAGGCCCAGCTGGTCTTCCTGGCCCCGCCGAGCTGGGAGGAACTGGTCCGCCGGCTCACCGGCCGGGGCACCGAGTCCGCCGAGGTCATCGAGCGCCGCCTGGAGACCGCCAAGGTCGAGTTGGCGGCCGAGTCCGAGTTCGACACCACCCTGGTCAATACCTCCGTCGAGGACGTGGCGCGTGAGCTGCTAGCCTTGATGGATGTTGTGTGACCGTTGACCGGTGCTCCATCCGCTTCCGGATGGCAAGACCGGCCAGCGTCTGAACTTTCACCCGATCTTCGGAAGGTAGAGCGTGTCCTCTTCCATCACCGCGCCCGAGGGCATCATCAACCCGCCGATCGACGAGCTGCTCGAGGCCACGGACTCGAAGTACAGCCTCGTGATCTACGCGGCCAAGCGCGCGCGTCAGATCAACGCGTACTACTCGCAGCTCGGTGAGGGCCTGCTCGAGTACGTCGGCCCGCTCGTGGACACCCACGTCCACGAGAAGCCGCTTTCGATCGCGCTGCGCGAGATCAATGCGGGTCTGCTGACCTCCGAGGCCATCGAGGCCCCGGTCCAGTAAGGCACCGAGAATTCCTTGCACCACAGGCCCGGCAGTACACCTGCCGGGCCTGTGGTGTGTCATAGGTACGTAGCAACGGTCAGCCGAAGGGGCGTGTGTGGTGGGTAAGCCGAAGGTCGTGCTCGGGGTGAGCGGCGGGATCGCCGCCTACAAGGCGTGCGAGCTGCTGCGCCGGCTGACCGAGTCCGGCCACGAGGTGCGGGTGGTCCCCACCGCGTCGGCCCTCAACTTCGTCGGTGAGGCCACCTGGGCCGCCCTCTCCGGGAACCCGGCCGGCACGGAGGTCTGGGAGAGCGTCCACGAGGTGCCTCACGTGCGCATCGGCCAGACCGCCGACCTCGTCGTCGTCGCCCCCGCCACCGCGGACATGCTGGCCAAGGCCGCTCACGGGCTGGCCGACGACCTCCTCACGAACACCCTGCTCACCGCCCGCTGCCCGGTGGTCTTCGCCCCCGCCATGCACACCGAGATGTGGGAGCACCCCGCCACCCAGGAGAACGTGGCCACGCTGCGCCGCCGCGGCGCCGTCGTGATCGAGCCCGCGGTCGGCCGGCTCACCGGCAAGGACACCGGCAAGGGTCGGCTGCCCGACCCGGAGGAGATCTACGAGGTCTGCGTCCGGGTCCTGGCCCGCGGGGCGGCCGAGTCCGACCTGGCCGGGCGCCACGTGGTGATCAGCGCGGGCGGTACCCGCGAGCCCCTCGACCCGGTCCGCTTCCTCGGCAACCGCTCCTCCGGCAAGCAGGGCTACGCGCTGGCCCGCACCGCCGTGGCGCGCGGCGCCCGGGTGACCCTCGTCGCCGCCAACACCGCGCTCGCCGACCCGGCCGGGGTGGACGTCGTCCGCGTCGGCACGGCCGTACAGTTGCGGGAGGCGGTGCTCAAGGCGGCCGCCGACGCCGACGCCGTGGTGATGGCCGCGGCCGTGGCCGATTTCCGGCCGGCCGCGTACGCCGCCGGCAAGATCAAGAAGCAGGACGGACAGGATCCCGCTCCCGTCGCCCTCGTCCGCAACCCCGACGTCCTCGCCGAGATCTCGGCCGACCGGGCCCGGGAGGGGCAGGTCATCGTCGGTTTCGCGGCGGAAACCGACGACGTTCTGGCGAACGGGCGCGCCAAACTCCTCCGCAAGAAGTGTGATCTTCTCGTCGTGAACGAGGTCGGCGAGACGAAGACCTTTGGTTCGGAGGAGAACGAGGCGGTGATCCTTTCCTCTGACGGTCAGGAGCTCGCCGTCCCCTATGGTCCCAAGGAGGCTCTGGCGGACGCCCTTTGGGACCAGGTCGCTCCCCGACTCACCTGACGGATGGCCCTTCTCGAAGCCGATTCCATGAGCCAGAATGGAGTGCCGCAGGTCACACGGCTCCCAGAAGGCGAGACGGGTGGTCCGGCGAACGGTGGCGACCGATAAACTGCATTCGGAACGTGACCGGGCGCAGCCCCCGGTAAGGTTTCGCCAAATGATCAGCCAGCAGCCGCTGCAACCCCAGGGAGCGATGTGTCCCGCCGCCTGTTTACCTCGGAGTCCGTCACCGAGGGCCACCCCGACAAGATCGCTGACCAGATCAGCGACACGATCCTCGACGCACTCCTCACCGAGGACCCGACCTCGCGCGTGGCCGTGGAGACGCTCATCACCACCGGTCTCGTGCACATCGCGGGTGAGGTGACGACGAAGGCGTACGCGCCGATCGCGCAGCTCGTCCGCGAGAAGATCCTCGAGATCGGCTACGACTCCTCGAAGAAGGGCTTCGACGGCGCCTCCTGCGGCGTGTCGGTGTCCATCGGCGCGCAGTCCCCGGACATCGCGCAGGGCGTCGACAGTGCGTACGAGCAGCGTGTCGAGGGCGACGAGGACGAGCTCGACAAGCAGGGCGCCGGCGACCAGGGCCTGATGTTCGGCTACGCGTGCGACGAGACGCCCGAGCTCATGCCGCTCCCGATCCACCTCGCGCACCGGCTCTCCCGCCGCCTGTCCGAGGTCCGCAAGAACGGGACCATCCCGTACCTGCGTCCCGACGGCAAGACCCAGGTCACCATCGAGTACGACGGCGACAAGGCCGTCCGCCTCGACACGGTCGTGGTGTCCTCGCAGCACGCCTCCGACATCGACCTGGAGTCGCTGCTCGCCCCCGACATCCGCGAGTTCGTC
>NZ_JBHXTC010000061.1:0-43014 GCF_042677605.1 Streptomyces sp. NPDC127106
CGGCCTAGAACGTGCCCCGCGCGCGCCGCGCGCGCCCCGCGCGACCGGGCCCGGCGCGCCCACAACGCGGCCCGAATGGCGGCGGCGAGGGCGGGCGCCGCGACGGCCGCCTCGAGGGCGAACGCGTCGACGGCCGCCGCCGCCCCCGCCGGGGCCGCGCCGTCCGGCCGGACCGCGCCGGTCGCCGCGCCGCTCACCGACGTCATGTCCCGCCGCACCATCGGCCTCGCGATCGCCGGTGTGGTCGTCGCGCTGGCCGTCATCGGCTCGCTGCTCGTGTACGCGTTCAGCGGCGACGGCCCGGGCGGAAAGAAGGACCAGGGCAAGAACGGCACGTCGTCCTCCGCTGGCCCGACCCCGGGCCCGTCCTCCCACAAGACCGGCGAGACCGCCGCCACCGCGGGCAAGACGGGCGGAGCGAGCACCGACCCGAGCCAGGGCCAGACGCCGAACGGCCAGCAGAGCCAGAGCCAGGGCCAGGGGCAGGACGGCCAGACGGGCAGCGGCGGCCAGGGCCAGGGTCAGGGCAACGCGCCCGGCGGGCCGGCCGCGGGCCTCCCCGCGGGGTACGCCGTGGTGACCGACCTCGGGTTCCACTTCTCGATGGCGATGCCGCAGGGCTTCAGGCAGACGGACATCGCCGGCCAGAACTCCGGCGCCATATACAGCCGCGACGGCGGCTTCCCGCGCATCCAGGTCGACTACACCGACAAGCCCGGCGACGACGCGGCCAAGGCCTGGGCGCTGCTCGCCCTGCAGGTGAGGGGCGACAGCCCGGGCTACAAGCAGATCCGGATCGACACGGTGCAGTACCGGGACTACCCGACCGTCGCCGACTGGGAGTTCGAGCGGGACCAGAAGGGCATCCGGGTCCGGGTGCTCAACCGCGGCTTCAAGGTCGACGCGAAGCGCGGCTACGCCATCATGATCAGCTGCCCGGCGGACCAGTGGGACGGCCCGGAGTGCACGACGATGCGCAACGTGGCGTTCCAGACCTTCCAGCCGCTCGCCTGACGGGGCTTCGCGGCCCGAGGGGCTCGGTCGGCTGCCGGGCCGCGTCGGCCGACGAGCCTTCGCAGGCCCGGGACGCGGGCGCCCCCGGCCACGTATCGTGTCAGCGGGGGCAGTGGGGAACCTGCCCCGCAGCGCACTCGGGGGAGGCGGAGTGGACGACTACGCGGGTCGGATCCTGGCCGGCCGCTACCGTCTGCCGCTGCCGCCGTCGGACGAGTACGAACTGGTCGAGACCCGCGCCTTCGACACGCGCAGCGGGCAGGAAGTGCTCGTACGGCAGGTGCCGTTACCCGAGCTCGTGGACGCGGAACTGCTCGACGAGGAGCCGGGCGGGGCGGCCGCCCCCGCCCGGGTCCGGGCCGGGGCCGGTGACGGTGGTGTCCTTCCGGCGGGGGAGCTCCCCGCCGTGCGCAGGGCCATCGCGGCGGCGCAGGCGGCCGCGTCCGTCCCCGACCATCCCCGGCTGGACCAGGTCTTCGACGTGTTCGCCGAGGGCGGGTCGCTGTGGATCGTGAGCGAGCTGGTGCCGGCCCGGTCGTTGGCCGCGCTGCTCGCCGACGAACCGCTCACGCCGTACCGGGCGGCTGAGGTCGCCGCCGACGTCCTGACCGCGCTGCGCGTGCTGCACGCGCACGGGTGGACGCACCGCAACATCACGGTCCGGACCGTCCTGATATGCGATGACGGGCGCGTCGTCCTGACCGGCCTGGCCGCCGGGGCCGCGGAGGACGCGCTGTGCGGGTACGACCCGGTCCCGGCGGAGGACGACGCCCCGGACGCGGGACGGGGCTGGGGCACCCCGCCGCCGCCCGGCCCGAACGGGGCGGGACCCGACGCCGGTCACGCGCCGCCGCGCCCCCTGCCCGGCCCGCAGCGCGCGGACGACGCCCCCGGCGGGGACCACCTCCCCCTGGTGGCGCCGGGCTACGAGACGGACCCGCGCCCCACCGACCGCAGTACCCCGAACGGGCCGCCCGCGCCGGGAGCCGCCGACGCGCCCCTGGTGGCCCCCGGCTACGAAACGACCCCCCGCTACGCGGACCACATCACCCCCGACCGGCAGCCGGACCCGCTGGCCACGGGCGCGGGCCACGCCCTGGAAGCCGAGGGCCGACCGACCTCCCCGCGCCCCGCCGCGGGCGACCCCGGTGCGGGCGGTGGCGCGCCGGTGCACCCGGCCGGCCCGCGGTACGCGGACCACATCGCGCCCGACCGGCAGCCGGAGCGCTCGGGGCCGTCGGCCGCGGGTGCCGGGCACGGTGGGGAGGCGGCCGACGGCGGCACGGGCTCCGCGCGCCCCGTGCCCGGTGCGGCCGGTACGGGCGGCGGGCTCCCCGGGCAGGCCGCCGGCCCGCGGTACGCGGACCGCATCGTCCCCGACGGGGCGGTCGTCCAGGCGGCCGCGCGGGCCGGTGTCGTGGCCGCGTACCGGGCCGGGGCCCGGGCCGCCGCGGAGCGGGTCACCGAGGAGCGGGCGGCCGCGGCCGATGCGGCGCCGGCACCGCAGCGGCGGCCGGGGGGTTCGAACCTGCCCCAGGGGTACGCGTACCCGTACGGCGCCCCCGGGACGACCGGCACGGGTCGGGGAACCGCCAGGACGCCCGCCCCGGAGACCGCCCCCGCCGCCGTGGGCCCGGCCGGGCAGCACGCGGGCCGGGTTCCGGAACCCGGTGTGGCGCCCGCGGCCGCCCGCAGCGGCCCGGAACCGCGCTCCGGATCCGAAGCCGGCGGATCGGCGGGACCGGGCGGGACCACGGCCGCCGGACTCGGCGCCGCCACCGGGGTGAGCCCGGGAGGCAGCACCTCCGCAGCCCTGGAGCCCGGTCCCGCCGTCGGAACCGGCACAGCCGACCTTCCCGCCGCGGGGGTGTCCGGCCCGGGCGTCCCCGGCTCCGACGGCGGAGCAGGGGGAGGGGACACCCCGTCCGGCGGGGTCGCCTGGCACGGTGTCACACCGCGGCGGCAGGTCGCGGCGCTGCCCGCCGGGCAGCAGCGTCCGGAGGCGGGTCCGCCTGCGCTGCCGGCGCAGCTCGCCCTGCCGCAGGGGTACCGCCAAGCCGAGGACCCCACCGCCTACCTGCGCCCGGGGCAGCCGGGCCAGCCCCGGCCGGTGCCCGCGCACATCCCTGCCCCCGCGCCGCCCGTGCCCACCCCGCAGCGCGCGCCGCAGCCCGCGCCGGATCCCGCGCCGCCCGCACCCGAGCGCGTCCCCGCCCCGCAGCCCGCCACCCCACAGCCCGCACCCGCACCCGCACCTGCGCCCGCGCCCGCGGCACGGGGCGGCTGGGCCGGGGTCGGGGCGCGGTCCGGGCCGCGCAGCGGGCTCGACGCCGAGCGGGCCCGGCAGACGCGGATGGCGGTGGTCGGAGCCGTCACCGAGCGGTGGGCGCCGGAGCAGGCGGGCACGGTCAGCGGGCCCTGGCAGCTGGCGGCCCCGGTCGGGCCGGCCACCGACCTGTGGGCGCTCGGCGCGCTGCTGTACCGCGCGGTGCAGGGCCACGCCCCGTACCCGGAGGACAGCGTCGCCGAGCTCGTCGAGATGGTGTGCGCCGAAGCCCCCGCCTTCGCGGAGGACTGCGGTCCGCTGCGCCCCGTCGTGGAGTCGTTGCTCCGCCAGGACCCTACCGAGCGCCCCGACTTCGAGGAGCTCCGGGGCTGGCTGCGCTCGCTGGTGCGGTCCGCCCCCGAGCCGGATTCCGTCCTGGGTGCGGCCCACGGCCCGGGGAACTGGCCCGGTGCGGTCCCGCCCCCGGAGCCGGATCCCGCCCGCCTGCCCGTCGTGCGCCGCCGCGGCGAGCTGCACGGGCGGCACCGCAGCCCGGCCCCCGCGCGCGGGCCCCGCGCCCTCGGCCGGAACCTGCTGCTGGGGGTCCTCGTGCTGATGGCCGGGGCGGTGGCGTACGCGATGGTGTTCCTGCCCGGCGGCGCCGGCGACGGCGACCGCCGCCAGGACACGGCCGCCCAGACCCCGGTGGCCAGGACGGAGGCGCCCGCTCCACAGCCTTCGCCGTCCCCCTCGGGGGGATCCCGGCCCCCGTCCGGGGCGTCCGGGTCCCCGGCGGCCCCGCAGCCCGCGGCGCAGCCCGCACCGCCCGGCTACACGATGCAGCAGGATCCGGAGCACTTCGAGATCGCGGTGCCCGCCGGCTGGGAGCGCCGCGGCATGAACGAGGCGGGCCAGGTCCGCTACACCGACGGCGAGTACGTCCTGATCGTGGTGCCCGGCCGGGACAAGGTCGAGGGCAATCCGGATCCGGCGACGTACCAGAAGGACAAGGAGCCGGAGCTGGCCCCGTACCGCTCGTCCACCTGGGCGAGCGGCGGCGACGTGAAGACCACGAAGGTGGGTCAGCAGCTCCGCGTCACCGGCCGGTACACGTGGATCGACGGCAACGGCCGCAGCGTCGTCGCCCGCAACTTCGTCGTGGCGCTGGGCGGCAGCTACCACATCGTCATGGTGACGGGCCCGCAGGACGGCGAGGGCAAGGTCACCGAGGTCTTCGAAAAGGCCACGGGGAGTTACAAGTCCGGCGGATGAGCGCAGACTGACGGTGACTCAGTACGGCAATTGCGTCACAGTGCAGTCGGATCCGCGCCTCCGCGGTACCGGCCGTGCCGAGCGCTTCGTAATCTGGCCCGAAGTGCACAACAGTGGCGGGGATTCGTGGAACAGCAGACAGGTGCGGGCGCAGTGCTCGCCGGCCGGTACCGGCTCGTGGAGCCCATCGGTAGCGGCGGCATGGGGAAGGTGTGGCGCGCCCACGATGAACTCCTGAACAGGACCGTCGCCGTAAAGGAGCTGACGGCGGGTCTGTTCGTCGCCCAGGCCGACCGGGAGGTCCTGCACGCCCGGACGCAGAAGGAGGCCCGGGCGGCGGCCCGCATCCAGCACCCGGGCGTCGTCACCGTCCACGACGTGCTGGAGCACGACGACCGGCCGTGGATCGTCATGGAGTACATCGACGGTCCCTCCCTCGCCGAGGCCGCCAGGGCGGCCGGCCGCATCGAGCCCCGCGAGGCGGCCCGGATCGGGCTGCACGTCCTGGGTGCGCTGCGCGCCGCGCACGCGGTCGGCGTGCTGCACCGGGACGTCAAACCCGGCAACGTGCTGCTCGCCAAGGACGGGCGGGTCCTGCTCACCGACTTCGGGATCGCCGCGATCGAGGGCGACACCTCCATCACGCGCACCGGCGAGATCGTCGGATCCATCGACTACCTGGCCCCGGAGCGGGTCACCGGCGGCACTCCCGACCCGGCGTCCGACCTGTGGTCGTTGGGCGCCACCCTGTACACGGCGGTCGAGGCCCGCTCGCCGTTCCGCCGCACCTCGCCGATCTCCAGCCTGCAGGCCGTCGTCAACGACGAGCCGCCGGCGCTGCGGCAGTCCGGGCCGCTGGGGCCGGTCATCACCGCCCTGCTGCGCAAGGACCCGCAGGAGCGGCCCTCCGCGCAGGAGACGGAGCGGATGCTGCTGGAGGTGATGGAGGGCCGCGAGCCGAAGGCCGCGCAGGCGTACGTGCCCACGCGCGCGGTCACCCCGCAGGAGCTGGCCGATGTGCTGGAGCCCGAACCGGGCCGCCCGGCACTGCCGGATCCCGCCGGGACGGCCGAGCTGCCCGGCCGGCCGGAGCCGGCCGCCCGGCCGAACCCGACGGCGGGCCGGATCAAGCGGGCCGCGGCGGTGGCGCTGGTGGCGGCGCTGGTCGGCGGCGGTGCGGTGTTCGGGCTGCTGAAGTACACGGGGGAAGGCGACCAGGGCGGCGGCTCCGACACGAACACGAGCGCCCCCGACCAGCAGAACGGCAAGGGCGGCGCGCACGACAAGGCCGGCAAGGACGCGGCCCCGCCCGACGGCTGGAACGAGGTCACGGACCCGGCGGGCTTCACCCTGTGGGTGCCGGACGGCTGGAAGCGCCAGATGGACGGCAACCAGATCGACTACACCCCGGACAACGGCAAGCACTTCATCCGCATCGCCGTCGACGCCACCCCGGACTACGAGAACCCGTACGCGCACGTGCTGGACCTGGAGAAGCAGGTGCGCCAGCGCACCGACTACAAGCGGCAGAAGCTGAACCAGAACACCTTCCAGGACAGCACCCGCGCGGCCATCTGGGAGTTCACCTGGACGGAGAAGGGGGTGCACGCCGGTCCGCGCCGGTCCATCGAGCAGATGTACATCGCCCCGGACGGCACCGAGTACGCGGTGTACATGTCGGGGCCGGTGGCCGACTGGGAGACCACCCGCGCGCAGTTCGACACCGTGCTCAGCGGCTGGGCCCCAGCGGCAGGGAAGGGCTGACCCCGGCCCGCCGCGCAGGGGCTGACCCGGCCCGCCCGCAGGGCCTCCTGGGCCGCCCGCAGGGCCTCCCGGGCCCGCCCGGACATCCTGCCAGCGTTCACTGGCGGATTTGGCAAAATCCGGTTACCGACGGGTACCCAAAGGGGGCCGGGCGCAATACGCTCACCGCCATGACGGACACGCAGGCCCCGGCCCCCCTCCGCAGCGCCCCGCAGCCCACCAACCCGGTCGCCCCGGCCCCGGCCGGGGCCCGCACCGCGGCCGACGTGGTGACCCCCGACCTGGTCGCCCGGCTCACCCGCGGAGTGATCGGTTCCGGACGCACCGCGAACCACACCCCCTTCACCGGGGACAAGCTCGCCGACCTGCCCGAGGCCACCCCCGAGGAGGTCGCCGAGGCCTTCCACCGGGCCCGCACCGCCCAGGCCGCATGGGCCGCCGTCCCCGTGCGCCGCCGGGCCGCCGTCCTGCTCCGCTTCCACGACCTGGTCCTGGACCGCCAGGCCGAGGTGCTCGACCTGATCCAGCTGGAGACCGGCAAGGCCCGCCTGCACGCCCACGAGGAGGTCCAGGCCGTCGCGGTCGCCGCCCGCCACTACGGCCGCAAGGCCCCCGCGTACCTGCGCCCCAAGAGCCACACCGGTGCCATGCCCACGCTGACCAAGGTCACCGAGCTGCGCCAGCCACGCGGCGTCGTCGGGCAGATCGCGCCCTGGAACTACCCCCTCGAACTCTCCGTCGGCGACGCCCTGCCCGCCTTCGTCTCGGGCAACGCCGTCGTCATGAAGCCCGACACCGAGACCGCGCTGACCGCCCTGTGGGCGCGCGACCTGCTGATCGAGGCCGGACTGCCCGCCGAGGTCTTCCAGATCGTCCTCGGCGAGGGGCCCGTCGTCGGCCCCGAGGTGGTCCGGCACGCCGACTACGTCTCCTTCACCGGCTCCACCCGGACCGGCCGCGAGGTGGCCCGGGGCGCGGCGGACCGCCTCGTCGGCGTCTCCCTCGAACTCGGCGGCAAGAACGCCATGCTCGTCCTGCACGACGCCGACATCGAGAAGGCCGCCGCGGGCGCCGTCCGCGCCTGCTTCTCCTCCGCCGGCCAGCTGTGCATCTCGATCGAGCGGCTCTACGTCCACGCCTCGATCGCCGACGAGTTCACCGAGCGGTTCGCCGCCCGCACCAGGGCCATGCGGCTCGGCAGCTCCCTCGCGTACGGCGCGGACATGGGCTCGCTGGTCGGCGAGCGCCAGCTGGAGACCGTCACCCGGCACGTCGACGAGGCCGTCGCCAAGGGCGCCACCCTCGTCGCCGGCGGTACCGCCCGCCCCGACATCGGCCCGCTGTTCTACGAACCCACCATCCTCGACGGCGTCGAGGCGCCGATGGCGGTGTGCGGCGAGGAGACCTTCGGCCCGGTCGTCTCGATCTACCGGTTCACCGACGAGGACGAGGCGATCGCGCAGGCCAACGCCACCGCCTACGGCCTCAACTCCAGCGTCTGGACCAAGGACGCCCGCCGGGGCCACGCCGTCGCCGCCCGCCTGCGCACCGGCACCGTCAACATCAACGAGGGCTACGCCCCGGCCTACGGCAGCGCCCAGGCACCCATGGGCGGCATGAAGGACTCCGGTCTCGGCCGCCGGCACGGCTCCGAGGGCATCCTCAAGTACACCGAGGCACAGACCGTCGCCCACCAGCGGGTCTTGCCGATGGCCCCCTCGCTGGGCATGGACGACGAGCGGTACGCGGCGTTCATGACCCGCAGCCTCAAGGCGATGAAGGCCCTGCGCCTGCGCTAGCAGCCCCCGTCCGTCCGCCAAGGAGGCGCGTCAGTGGCACAGCCGCACGTCCGCGACCACGCCCACGATCACGACCACGACCACGACTACGACTACGACGTCATCGTCATCGGCTCGGGCTTCGGAGGATCGGTCTCGGCGCTCCGGTTGACCGAGAAGGGCTACCGGGTCGGCGTCCTGGAGGCAGGGCGCCGCTTCACCCGTGAGAGCCTGCCGAAGAACAGCTGGGACCTGCGGAACTACCTGTGGGCCCCGGCCCTCGGGCTCTACGGGATCCAGCGGATCCACCTGCTCGGCAACGTCATGGTGCTGGCGGGCGCCGGGGTGGGCGGCGGCTCCCTCAACTACGCCAACACCCTGTACGTACCGCCGACCGCGTTCTTCGAGGACCGCCAGTGGGCCTCGATCACCGACTGGCGCGAGGAGCTGTCCCCGTACTACGACCAGGCCAAGCGGATGCTCGGGGTGCGCCTCAACCCGACGACGACCCCCTCCGACGTCCACCTCAAGGCCGTCGCCGAGAAGATGGGCGTCGGGGACACCTTCCACATGGCCCCGGTCGGCGTCTTCTTCGGCGACGGCGCCGACGCCGAGGGCGCCGCCGTGGCCAAGCCCGGCGAGGAGGTCCCCGACCCGTACTTCGGCGGGGCCGGGCCCGCCCGCCGGGCCTGCACCGAGTGCGGCGAGTGCATGACCGGCTGCCGGCACGGCGCGAAGAACACCCTGAACGAGAACTACCTCCACCTCGCCGAGCGCGCGGGCGCCGTGATCCACCCGATGACCACGGTCACCGCCCTCGCCGAGCATCCGGGCGGCGGCTACCGGGTCCGCACCGTGCCCACCGACGGCCGCCGCCGCGGCATGGCCAAGGAGCTGCACGCCCGGTACGTGGTCGTGGCGGCGGGCACGTACGGCACGCAGACCCTGCTGCACACCATGAAGGACAACGGGCTGCTCCCGCGGATCTCGGACCGCCTCGGCGAGCTGACCCGCACCAACTCGGAAGGCCTGGTCGGCGCGCAGACCGACGACCGCCGCTACCGCAGGCGGCACGGCGCGGACCGACGGGCCGACTTCACCCGCGGCGTGGCCATCACCTCGTCCGTGCACCCCGACGCCGACACCCACATCGAGCCGGTCCGCTACGGGCGGGGCTCCAACGCGATGGGCTTCCTGACCGTGCTCCAGGTGCCCTACGGCGGCCACCGGGTCCGGGCCTGGTGCGCACGGACCGCGAAGCACCCGGTGCAGCTGCTGCGCTCGCTGTCCAACCGGCGCTGGTCGGAGCGGACGATCATCGGCCTGGTCATGCAGTCCCTCGACAACTCGCTGACCACGTACCGGCGGCCCCGCGGCCCCGGCAAGGGGCTGCTCACCGCCCGCCAGGGCCACGGCGCCCCCAACCCGGTGCAGATCGCCGAGGCGACCCGGGCCGCGACCCTGCTGGCCGAGGAGATCAACGGCTTCCCCGGCAGCAACGTCGGCGAGCTGATGGGCACCCCGCTGACCGCGCACTTCCTCGGCGGCTGCCCGATCGGCGCCTCGCCCGAGCAGGGCGTGGTCGACCCGTACCACCGGCTGTACGGGCACCCGGGCATCTCGGTGGTGGACGGCTCGGCGGTCTCCGCGAACCTCGGGGTCAACCCGTCGCTGACGATCACGGCGCAGGCGGAGCGGGCGATGTCGTACTGGCCGAACAAGGGCGAGCAGGACCCGCGCCCGCAGCAGGGCGCGGCGTACGTGCGGCTCGCCGCGGTGGAACCGGTCCGTCCGGCGGTGCCGAAGGAGGCGTTCGGCGCGCTGCGGCTGCCGTTCCTCGCGGTCCCGGAGGTCCCGCCGCGTACGGCGGGGACGGCGGGGACCGCGCCGGAGGCCGGGGCGGCCGGCTGACACGCGGCGGGTACCGCGCTCCCCCTCCGAGCGCGGTACCCGCCGCGGTACATAGGTGACAGACGTTCGCCACCGAAGGTTGTACCCGCGGGACACCCGCGCACGTGTGGCGTCCGTCACACCGGCCGGAGGGTGGGCGGGCGGAGCCGGGCCGGGGCCAGGGCCGGGGCGGGGGCTGGTGCCGGACACGAGAACGGCCGGCCCTGGGCGTCCCCTGGGCCGGCCGTCTTTTCTGGATGACCGGGCTGCTGTCCCCTGCCGTCCGGTCACACGAGGAGCGAGGTCCCACGACGCACGTCGCACGGGCCGTACGTCTCATCGCTCCGGTGGAGCCACGCGTGGTGCTGGTCCCGCGACTGGCTGACGCGGCCATCCACCCCAACGAAGGCCCGCGGGGCCGGTCACGGGCCGGACGGGTGACGAACAGGCGTCAGACGCGGCCGCGGCAGAGCTCCAGCAGGGTCATGGCGAGGGTGGTGCCGGGCTTGCCGAGGGCGTCCTTCCAGTGCGCGAGGACCTCCATCTCGCGGGAGAGGTGCACCCGGCGGCCGCCGGAGGCGATCCGGGTCTGCTGGATGACGGCCGAGATCGCCATCCGCTCCTGGATCAGGCCGATGATCCGGTCGTCGATGGCGTCGATGCGCTCGCGGGAGCCGGCGATCAGCTCCTCCGGGGAGGCGGTCGCGGCGGTGGCGGCGGTGGCGTTCATGGCGGGTTCTCCTGTCGGTGGGGGTCCGCAGGACCGGTGAAACGCCGCAGCGCCCGGGTCCTGGCGGACCGGGGCGCTGCGGGAAGTCAGTGGCTCGGAGCGAGCATCACGAGAACCCATGGCGGCCGGACCGTCCGGTGCCATAGGTAAAGAGGGAGCTCAGCTGCTTGCGCACGATATGGATTATTGCCGTCCGCGCGGCTGTGGGCCAACTGGGTTCGGATGGTGAGACGAAAACGGTCGGCGCGTCCCCCGTTAGAATTGACAAAACAGCCCCCTCTTCCGCCGGAAGGCCGTCCCGTGCCAGAAGCACCCTCCGCCGCCCACGACGCCGCCCCGGACACGGTTCTCGTCGTCGACTTCGGCGCCCAGTACGCCCAGCTCATCGCCCGCCGCGTCCGCGAGGCACGGGTCTACAGCGAGATCGTGCCGAGCACGATGCCCGTGGCCGAGATGCTGGCCAAGGACCCCAAGGCGATCATCCTGTCCGGCGGTCCGTCCTCGGTGTACGAGGAGGGCGCGCCGCAGCTCGACCGTTCCCTGTTCGAGGCCGGCGTCCCGGTCTTCGGCATGTGCTACGGCTTCCAGCTGATGGCCACCAGCCTCGGCGGCACCGTCGACAACACCGGCTCCCGCGAGTACGGCCGCACCCCGCTGGCCGTCAGCAAGACCGGTTCCACGCTCTTCGAGGGCACCCCCGAGCACCAGTCCGTGTGGATGTCGCACGGCGACGCCTGCTCCAAGGCGCCCGAGGGCTTCACCGTCACCGCGTCGACCGACGTCGTCCCGGTCGCGGCCTTCGAGAACGACGAGAAGAAGCTGTACGGCGTGCAGTACCACCCCGAGGTGATGCACTCCACGCACGGCCAGCAGGTGCTGGAGCACTTCCTCTACCGCGGCGCCGGCCTCAAGCCCACCTGGACCACCGGCAACATCGTCGAGGAGCAGATCGCGGCCATCCGCGCCCAGGTCGGCGACAAGCGCGCGATCTGCGGCCTGTCCGGCGGCGTGGACTCCGCGGTCGCCGCGGCGCTCGTGCAGAAGGCCATCGGATCCCAGCTGACCTGCGTGTACGTCGACCACGGCCTGATGCGCAAGGGCGAGACCGAGCAGGTCGAGAAGGACTTCGTCGCGGCCACCGGTGTGCAGCTGAAGGTCGTCGACGCACAGGAGCGCTTCCTGAACGCGCTGGCCGGCGTCTCCGACCCGGAGACCAAGCGCAAGATCATCGGCCGCGAGTTCATCCGCGTCTTCGAGCAGGCCCAGGCCGAGATCATCGCCGAGGCCGAGGGCGGCCCGGACGTGGCCTTCCTGGTCCAGGGCACCCTGTACCCGGACGTCGTCGAGTCCGGCGGCGGCACCGGCACCGCCAACATCAAGTCCCACCACAACGTGGGCGGCCTCCCCGAGGACATCGAGTTCGAGCTCGTCGAGCCGCTGCGCCAGCTGTTCAAGGACGAGGTCCGGATGGTGGGCCAGGAGCTCGGCCTGCCCGAGGAGATCGTCCAGCGCCAGCCCTTCCCGGGCCCCGGCCTCGGCATCCGCATCGTCGGCGAGGTCACCAAGGAGCGCCTGGACCTGCTGCGCGAGGCCGACGCGATCGCCCGCCACGAGCTCAGCGCGGCCGGCCTGGACCGGGAGATCTGGCAGTGCCCGGTGGTCCTGCTGGCGGACGTCCGCAGCGTCGGCGTGCAGGGCGACGGCCGCACCTACGGCCACCCGATCGTGCTGCGCCCCGTGTCCTCCGAGGACGCCATGACCGCGGACTGGACCCGCATGCCGTACGAGGTCCTCGCCCGGATCTCGACCCGCATCACCAACGAGGTCAAGGACGTCAACCGCGTCGTTCTGGACTGCACCAGCAAGCCCCCGGGCACGATCGAGTGGGAGTAGTCCCCAGGGACTGACCCCCGCCCGAGCCCGCGGCGAAGCCGCCACCCCCGTCCCGGGGTGGCGGCTTCGCCCTTTCCCGGCCCTCTCCTCTCCGGCTCCCGCTCTGGCGGGTTGCGGGCCCCGCCGGTACCTTGCGCGCCAGCCCCAGCCGCCGACCGCTGCGACCGAGGAGGGCCGCCATGCCGGACCAGCCCGCACCCGCGCCCGCGCCCGCACCCGCGCCCGCGCCCGCGCCCGTGCCCGAGGACCGGCTGCGCTTCGAGCTGCCGCCCGTGCACACCGAGCCGGCGCAGGAGCGCGCGTACCGCAAGGAGCGGCTCGCCGGCGCCCTGCGCCTGTTCGGCCGGCTCGGGTACGAGGAGGGGGTCGCCGGCCAGGCCACCGCGCGCGACCCCGAGTTCGAGGACTGCTTCTGGGTGAACCCCTTCGGGCGGGCCTTCGCCTCGCTGACCGCCGCGGACCTGCTCCTCGTCGACGGGGACGGACGCGTGGTGCAGGGGGAGCGGCGGGTGAACCAGCTGGCCTTCGCCCTGCACGCGGCCGTCCACCGGGCCCGGCCCGACACCGTGGCCGTGGTCCGCGTGCACGGCCCGTACGGCAGGGCGCTCGCCGCGCTCGGCGAGCTGCTCGCCCCCGTCACCCAGGAGGCCTGCGCGTTCTTCGAGGACCACGCCCTCGTCGACGAGTACACCGCCGGAGCGGGCGACCCGGGGGAGTGCCGCCGCATCGCCCGGGCCCTCGGCCCCTACAAGGCGGTGATCCTGCGCAACCACGGGCTGCTGACGGTCGGGGACTCCGTGGACGCGGCTGCCTGGTGGTCCGTCGCGGCCGAGCGGGCCGCCCAGGTGCAGCTGATCGCGCGTGCCGCGGGCAAGCCCGTGCCGGTCGACCACCGGGCCGCGCTCACCGCGCGGGAACGGTTCGGGACGGACCTCGCGGCCTGGGCCGCCTACCAGCCGCTGTGGCAGTCCGTGCAGGGGGACCGCCCGGCGGGTGCGCACGGTACGCCGGGCGGGTGACGTCAACATCATGAACGGTTAATCACCTGCTCTGACATCGTGCGCAATCCGGAGCACTGCCGCAGTGGTGCACAATTCGCTGGCATTGCACCGTAGTTCAGAGAGGCGGCAGGCACATGGCTGTCCACCCGATCTCCCTTGTGCCCCACGGCGGCGCATGCACCTGCGACGACTGCCCGCACGGCGCGCAGGAGGGCCACCGGCGCGCGGTCGCGGCCTTCCTGGAGAAGCGTGACGAGTTCGCCGCGGGTCAGGGGCTGCCGGCCGCGGTGGCCCGGTCCGCCGGGGCGTCCCGGCAGTGGGTCTCCGACGAGCTGACCCTGTCCGCCCGCACCGTCGCCGACCGGGGGCGCGAGGCCGGCACCTCCTGGCTGTACCTGTTCTCGCGGCGGGCCGTGCTCGCCGTGTGGATCGCGGCCGGGGTACTGCTGCTGGTGCAGGTCGGCACCGCCCTGGGCGCCGGGTGGTCCCCCGCGCGCACCGCCGCCCTGCTGGCGGCCCTGGTGCTGGCCGGGCTGCTCACGGTCGCCGCCCGCGCCCAGTCGCTGCGCGGCGGGCTGCTGGCCCCGCTGGTCGGCGAGGACAACCGGCTGTCCACCTCGAAGGCGGTGCCGGCCGCCTGGCTGCTGCTGACCGCGTTCGCCACGCTGCTGCCCGCGCTGCAGCTGGCGGCGTCGGCGCCGGGTCCGCAACGGCGGGTGCTGTACGAGGGGCTGGCCTTCGGGCGGGCCCTGCCGCTGCTGGCGGTGGTCGCGCTGACCTCGGCCGTGGCGGTGCTGGTGCGCCGGGTGATCGCCGTACGGATCCTCGGGCAGCGCCTGCAGAAGCTGCCCGCGGACCGCCCGCGCGGCGCGGACCTGCTGACGGACGACGCGGGCCGGGGCAGCTTCCCGGACGCCCAGTACGTCCTGGTCTCCACGGTGGTGCTGGGCTACGCGGCGGTGTCGTTGGCCCGGTTCCCGGACCGGCTGCCGCGGTTGCCGTGGGCGCTGGCGCTGCTGGTGGCCCTGTCGGCCGCGGTGTACCTGGCGGCGAAGTTCGCGGAGGTGGCCCGCCCGCTGGTGCTGTCGGTGGTCCGCAGACGCGAGCCCGGGGACCTGGACGCGGCCGTCCGGCCGGGGGACGACATCGAGATCCGCGGGGTCGGCTTCGTACCGCCCGGGGCGCAGACGCCGGAGATGCTGGCGCGGCTGGTGGTGCGGATCGGGACGGTGCACGTGCACGTGCCGTTGGTCCCGGTGGCGGGAGGGTTCTCCAACCCGTCGGACGCGGTGCTGACGGTGCCGGTCCCGGCGGAAGTGGAACCGGGACGGGTCGAGCTCCAGGTGGTGACCGCGGCCGGGGTGGAATCCAACCGCTACAGCATCGACGTGGCCGAGTGAAGCGGGTAGAGATGGGAGCGTGACCAGACCCGACAGCCCCGACGCTCCCGACGGCTCCCGGTTTCCCCCCGCCGCTCCCGTAGGCCACCCCGCTTCCCCGGGCGATCCCCCTGCGGGCGGCCAGGGCGCTCCCGTCGGCCACGTCGCTGCACGGGGCCATGCGGCCCCCACCGCCCATGCGGCCCCCACCGCCCACGCGGCCGCCGCCCCCACGCTCCGGGACCGGGCCGCCCGGTACGCGCTCCTCCCGCTGCGCCTTTTCCTGGGCGTGACCTTCGTCTACGCGGGCCTGGACAAGCTCACCGATCCCGCGTTCCTGTCCGCATCCGGTCCGGGCTCCATCGGCGAGGTGATGAGCGGGGTGCGCGACACCTCCGCGGTCCCCGCCCTCGTCGACCTGGCCCTGCGCTCGCCCGTCGGCTTCGCCGTCCTGCTGGCCCTCGCGGAGATCGCGGTCGGGCTCGGCGCCCTCGCCGGGCTGCTGACCCGGCTCGCGGCCGCGGGCGGGGCGCTGATCTCGCTCAGCCTGTGGCTCACGGTGTCCTGGCAGGTGACCCCGTACTACTACGGCAACGACCTCGCCTACCTGATGGCCTGGACCCCGCTGGTCCTGGCCGGCGCGCCCTACTGGTCCCTGGACTCGCTGATCCGGTCGCGGCGCGCCGCGCGGTCGTCCGAACGGTCCCGCCGGTCGCGCCGCACCGCGTAGGTCACCATCCCCACCAGCGAGGCGAGCACCAGCCCGCCCACGGCCATCGGGACGACCAGGAACCAGGGCGTGTCCACCTCCCCGGCCGCGTCCAGCAGGTACAGCACGCCCGCCGCCGTCAGGATCAGTCCGGCCAGCAGCCGTCCCGGCTGGAACTCATGACGCGGCACGTGCCACCTCCACCTGTCCCGCACCCGCGTGCAGGTGCAGCTCGATCGTGCCGCCGGGCTCGGTGCCCGCGGCCGGCTCCAGGGTCTCCCGCTGGGTTTCGCCGCCGCTCTTGATGCGTATCGTCTGGGTGTTGTCCCCGGGCATCTTGATGTCGCCCAACCGCACCGACACGTCGGCCTGCGCGGTGACTTCGCGGGGCACGATCACCTTGAGGCGGCCCGCCTCGATGCCGGCCCGCACGGTCAGCGTGGTGCCCTTCGGTACGTCCAGCCGGCTCAGGTCCAGCGTGGCCAGCCCGGTGCCCGCCGTGTACTCCGGCCGTACGTCGGCCATGGCGGCCGGACGCCAGCGGACGTCCCGCCAGTCCGTGCCGATGTCCTCGGGCAGGGCGGACGCCACGGCCAGCAGCCCGGCCGTGGCCATGGCGAGGAAGAACGTGCCGAAGCCGGTGCGGCCCTTGACCGAGCTGACCGTGAGACCGAGGCCGAAGACGGCCAGGGCCGAGGCCAGGCCGATCTGCAGCGCGTACGAGAGGGTGCCGTCCTCCCAGACCGCGGCGGTCGCGACCGCCCCCGCCGCCATCGCGAGCAGGAACACCCGCCCGCCGATCCCGCCGCGCGGTCGCGGCCGGTCGAGGTCCTGCCGGGACTTCCCGCCCGAGCGGCCGTTCGTACCGCCCTGTGCGTCGGCGGAGTCGTCCGGCCCCCACAGGTAGCCCGTGGACCCGACCGGGCCGGTGGTGCCGTCCTTGACCAGCGGGTCCCGCCACCAGGACGGACCGCCCGGCGCGGGCGGGGCCTGCGTCTCCGGCGGGGCCGGGCGGTGCGCGGCGGGTGACTCCGCCTCGGGGTCGGCTGAGCTGCGGCGGCGCTGCGAGACGTACGCGGCTGCGCCCAGCGCCAGCACGACCAGGACGGAGAAGGCCCCCAGACCGCCGTTGTGCAGCATCGACAGGAACAGCGCGCAGCCCACCAGCGCGGCGAACACCGCCGCCAGCGTGGCCCCTTCGACCCGGCCGGTCAGCAGCTTCTTCGCCTCGCTGTCCTCCTCGCCCTCCACCGGCAGCAGCAGCCACGCGAAGCCGTAGAAGATCAGGCCGAACCCGCCGGTGACGGTGAGGACGCCCAGCACGATCCGGAAGATCACCGGGTCCAGGTCGAAGTAGCGGCCGAGGCCTCCGCACACGCCGGCGAGGACCTTGTCGCGCTTGCTGCGGCGCAGGGGCGGCCGCTCACCGACGGGCCCGGCGCCGGCCCGGTCGCCGGCCCGGTCGTCGGGCGTGCCGCCCGGCGGTGGGGAGTCGTGCTTGGTCATGCGTCCATGGTGACGGGCCGTCGGAGGCGCCGGCATCGGGCCTTACCCTGGCACAACCCTGATATCCCCCGGTCACATCTGGGGGGATGCCCTGATGCCGGGCGTCCCGTGTGCGTGTGACCATCGGTGACATGCCCGTTTCCGCCGCCCCGCGCACCCCGCACGCCCAGGATCCCGACGAAGCGCCGCAGCGCAGGCTCTACCGCAGCGCCGACGGCCGGATGCTCGGCGGTGTCGCGCGCGGCCTGGCCGGGCACCTCGGGCTCCCCGTGGTCTGGGTGCGGCTCGCCTTCCTCGGCCTGTTCCTGTGGGGCGACGGGCTCGGCGTCCTGCTGTACGCCGCGTTCTGGGTCTTCGTACCGCTCGGCGTCGGCGGCCGCACCGCGCACCGTTCCTTCTTCGACAGCCTCACCGACGGCAGCGGGCGCCTGCGCCGGCCCGACAAGGGCCAGGTCGGCGCACTGATCGCGCTGTGCGTCGGCACGGGCATCTTCATCGCCAAGGTCCAGGACGACGGCGCCTCCGGCCGCTACGTGTGGCCGACCCTGCTCGTCGGTGCCGGTGTGGTCCTCGTCTGGCGGCAGGCCGACAACGCCCGGCGGGCGCACTGGGGGGCCGCCGCCGGCCGCAACGCGCGGATGCTGCACCTCGCCCGCGGCCTCGCCGGCGTCGCCCTCGTCGGTGTCGGCCTCACCGTCTTCATCGTCGTCCGCGGCTCGGCCGCCCAGCTCGGCAACGTCCTGACCGCCGCCCTCGCCGTCCTCGTCGGCATCGCGCTGCTCGCCGGCCCCTGGCTGATCCGGATGACCCAGGACCTCTCCGAGGAGCGCCTGATGCGCATCCGCGCCCAGGAGCGCGCCGAGGTCGCCGCCCACGTCCACGACTCCGTGCTGCACACCCTCACCCTGATCCAGCGCAACGCGGAGGACGTCGGCGAGGTGCGCCGCCTCGCCCGCGCGCAGGAGCGGGAGCTGCGCAACTGGCTGTACAAGCCCGAGGGCACCGGCAAGGACGAGGCCGAGGAGCCCGCCACCCTCGCGGAGGCCGTGAAGAAGACCGCCGCCGAGGTGGAGGACCACCACGGCGTCCCCATCGAGGTCGTCGTGGTCGGCGACTGCCCCCTCGACGAGAAGCTGGGTGCGCAACTGCAGGCCGCGCGCGAGGCGATGGTCAACGCCGCCAAGTACGGTGGCGACGGAGGCCCGGTGCAGGTCTACGCCGAGGTGGAGGGGCAGCGCGTGTTCGTCTCCGTCCGGGACCGGGGGCCGGGCTTCGACATCGACGCGGTACCGGACGACCGCATGGGCGTACGAGAATCGATCATCGGCCGGATGCAGCGCAACGGAGGGACCGCACGGCTGCGGTCCGCACCCGACGGCGGCACGGAAGTCGAACTGGAGATGGAGAGGGCGGCGAAGGCGGCATGAACGGGCTGAACGGGAAGAACGACGCGGGCGCGCAGGCGCAGGGGCAGGACGGCGGCGCGGCGGACCGCCGGGTCCGGGTGGTCCTCGTCGACGACCACCGCATGTTCCGCGCGGGCGTGCAGGCCGAGATCGGGGACACGGCCGTCACCGGTGTCGAGGTCGTCGGCGAGGCCGCCGACGTCGACCAGGCCGTCACCGTCATCACCGCCACCCGGCCCGAGGTGGTCCTCCTCGACGTGCACCTCCCCGGCGGCGGCGGGGTCGAGGTGCTGCGGCGCTGCGCCCCGCTGATGGCGGCGGCCGAGCGCCCGGTGCGCTTCCTCGCCCTGTCGGTGTCGGACGCGGCCGAGGACGTGATCGGTGTCATCCGGGGCGGTGCGCGCGGCTATGTGACGAAGACCATCACCGGCACCGACCTGGTGGACTCGATCTTCCGGGTGCAGGACGGCGACGCCGTGTTCTCGCCGCGGCTCGCGGGCTTCGTCCTGGACGCCTTCGCCTCGACCGACGCGCCGCCGGTCGACGAGGACCTGGACCGGCTGACCCAGCGCGAGCGCGAGGTGCTGCGGCTGATCGCGCGCGGGTACGCGTACAAGGAGATCGCCAAGCAGCTGTTCATCTCGGTCAAGACGGTCGAGTCCCACGTCTCGGCGGTCCTGCGCAAACTCCAGCTGTCGAACCGGCACGAGCTGACCCGCTGGGCCACCGCCCGACGTCTCGTCTGAGGCGTTCCGCACGGTCTGTGACGCATGCCGCAGGCGGGGCGCGGAACCCGGGCAGTGCGCGCCGCCCTCTAGGCTGGCGTGATGAGCTTGACCGGGACCCCCCTCTTCGCGACGGTGATCGCCCTGACGGCGATCGCCGTCATCCTGCCGCTGGCCGTGTGGAGCAAGGTGCGCGGCCCGGCCGCCGTGCGGATCCTCACCCGTGCGCTGATGATGGTGTTCGCCCAGGTCACGGCCATTGCTCTGGTGTTCATCGGCGTCAACCGGGAGCAGAACTTCTACACCACCTGGGGCGACCTGCTCGGCACGAGCGACTACGTGCAGGCTGCGAACGACCTCGGCCCGGACGGGCTCGGCGGCAAGAAGATCGAGACGGCGCCGAAGGTGCTCCAGGAGTGGCAGCCGGTCGACGGTCTCGGCGGCCGGGTCAAGAAGACCGAGCTCGACGGCAAGATTTCCGGGGTCAAGGGCGACGTCATGGTGTGGCTGCCGCCGCAGTACGACGACCCGGCGTTCAAGGACAAGAAGTTCCCCGTCGTCGAGCTGATCCCGGGCATACCCGGGACCGGCAAGTCCTGGTTCCAGGGGCTCAAGGCGCACGAGGTGCTGGAGCCGCTGATGAAGAGCGGCAAGGTGGCGCCGTTCATCCTCGTCTCGCCGCGCGCCATGCTGCTGGGGAACGCCGACACCGGCTGCGCCAACCTCCCCGGCAAGGTCAACGCCGACAGCTGGTTCAGCGTCGACGTCCGCAAGATGGTCCTCGACAACTTCCGGGCCTCGGACGAGCCCCGCACCTGGGGCATCGCCGGTTACTCGGCCGGCGCGTACTGCGCCGCCAAGCTGGCGATCTCCCACCCCGACCGGTACAGCGCCGCCGTCTCCCTGTCGGGCTACAACGACCCGGGCCAGGAGCCGTCCTCGCTGGTCGCCCAGGACCCGGAGCTGCGTCGCACCCACAACCTGAAGGCGGTCCTCCAGGCCGCACCCACCCCGCCGGCGGTCTCGCTGTGGATGTCGGGGGCCGAGCACGACGGCTACCTGTCCGGCACGGACCTCAAGGCACTCGCGCAGAGCCCCACCGTGGTGCACGCGGAGAAGGTCGTCGGCGGCCACAACCTCGAAACGTGGTCGAAGCAGCTGCCCCAGGCCTTCGGCTGGCTGAGCACCCAGGTCAAGACGCCGTAGCAGCCGGCCCCGGTGGCGGCGCCGACCGTGGTGGCTACGCGGGGCGGGTCGCACCGGCCCAGGGCATGGAGTCGACCGGGGCGACGCGGACCGTCGAGCCCGGGCGGGGGGCGTGGATCATCTGGCCGTTGCCGATGTACAGGCCGACATGGGTGACCCCGGGGTAGAAGAACACCAGGTCGCCCGGGGCCAGCTCGCCGCGGGAGACCCGCCGGCCGGTGTTGATCTGGGTGTAGGTGGTGCGGGGGAGGGAGACCCCCGCCGAGCGGTACGCGGCCTGGGTCAGCCCGGAGCAGTCGTAGCCGCTCGGGCCCGTCGCGCCCCAGACGTACGGCTTGCCGATCGCCCCGTGCGCGAAGGCGATGGCGCGGGCGGCGCGGCTGCCGTCGGACGGGGCCGGCCGGGCCGGGGTGCGCGCGCCGGTGGGGGCCGCTTCGCCGGCGCCGGTCGGGGCCTCGTACGCGGTCCGCTCCTCGGCCGTGAGCCGGGCCAGCAGCTGCGTGGCGGCGTCGAGCTTCCCCTCGACGGCGGACTTGTGCGCGGCGAGCTCGGCCTGCCCGGCCCGGAGCTCGGCGAGGTGCCCGGCCGCCCGGTCGCGCAGGGCACCGACCTCGTCCAGCTGTCGGCGTACGGAGGCGATGTCGGCGGCGCTGCGGTCGCCGGCCCGGGTCAGGAGCGCGGCCCGGGCCAGGTAGTCCTGCGGGTCCTCCGCCATCGCCAGCTGCACGGCCGGCCCGAGGCCCCCGCTGCGGTACTGGCCGGCGGCCAGGGAGCCGAGGGCCCGGCGGGAGGCGTTCAGCCGGTCGGTCCGGCGGGCGGTCTCGTCGCGCAGCTCGTTCAGCGCGCGCTGGGCCTCGTCGGCCTTCTCCTTCGCCCCGTTGTACCGCTCGGTGGCGGCCTCCGCCTCCTCGTAGAGCCGGTCGACGTCCGCCTTGATCTGGGAGGGCGTGCGCTGCGGCTCGGCCTGGGAGGTGCCTTCGAAGGCGGTGGCGGTGGCAGCGCCCGCGAGGGCGAGGGTGGCGGCGGTGCGTACGGTGCCGCCGCGAAGCGGGCGCTGCCGGGGCTTTCGATGACTGGCCACGAGGGCCTCACGTCCTTCCTCCGTCGGGGCTCGGAGGAGGACGCTAGACCGCGGGGTAACGGTCGGATGACGAGATGAACGCAAATGCCACGTCGTGATCCGGAGGTGTCGCCTTCGGATCAGGTCCAGAGGGTGGCGATGAAGATGTTGACCACGGTCAGGCCGCCGACCGCGCCGAAGACCGCCTTGTCGACCTGCTCCTCGTCGCGCTTGACGTAGACGAGCGCGAGGACGACGAAGAGGACGGCGAGCTTCACGCCGATCTTGATGTGGTTGACGCTGCCGCCGTCCATCTCGCGGAAGCCGACCAGCAGGACACCGGTCACCAGCATCGTCAGGGCGCCGTGCAGCATGGCGGGCACGAAGCGGGCGGTGCCTGCGCTCATCGCCTTCATCTGGGTCAGGAAACCGCCGAGGAGCGAGGCGATTCCGATGATGTGCAGGCCGACGAAGGCGTTGATGAGTACGTCCATGCGGCTGAGCGTACGGGGGCCGTCCTTCAGCCCAGGAAGTGGGTCAGCTCTTCCACGACCGCCTGCGGATCCTCCTCGGGGAGGTAGTGCCCGCTGCCGTCGATGCGCACGACGCGGGTGTCGGTGCCGAGCGCCGGGACGGACTTCGCGAGGTGCTCGTAGTTGCTGCGTTCGCCACCGAGGGCGAGGAGCGGCGCGGTCACCGGGGCGTACGTCGCGAGGTCGGCGATGTCCTGGCCGAAGGCGCGGTACCAGTCGTTGCCGGCGCGGATCGCCTCCGGGGTGTCGTAGGCGCGGGCGTACACCGCGCGGGCGTGCTCGTCGATGTCCTCCGGGCGGCTGGTCATGGCACCGAAGAGCCAGTCCAGCAGGACGCGGTAGCGGCCGGCGAGCAGCTGCTCGGGCAGGCCGTGGACCTGGTTGAACGCGAACCACCACAGGTGCCGGAGGTCCTCACGGGGGAGCAGGGGCATGGCCGCCCAGCCCTCGTCGGGATGGGAGACGTCCAGGAGGGCGACCTTGCGGGTGGCTTCCGGGTGGTTGGCGGCGAAGGCGTACGCCACCATCGCGCCGATGTCGTGGCCGACGACGTGCGCGGACTCGATGCCGAGCCGGCCCAGCAGCCCGTGGACGTCGCGGGCCAGCGTCTTCTTGTCGTAGCCGCCCTCCGGCTTGGCGGAGCCGCCCATGCCGCGCAGGTCGACGGCGATCACGCGGTACCGGCGGGCCAGGTCCGGCAGCACCTTGCGCCACTGCCACCAGGTCTGCGGCCAGCCGCCGAGCAGCACCAGGGGCGCGCCGGCGGGGTCGCCGCCCTCGACGTGGTGCAGGCGGATGCCGTCGACGTCGGTGTGGCGGCTGGTGAAACCGCCGTCGAGGGAGGCGGCGAGGGCGGCGTCGTCGAGGGCGGCGATGTCGAGGGCGGCGAAGTCGACGGGGGTGGTGCGGGGCATGGGGGTGTCCTCCGTGGGCAGGCGGGATCCAGCAATCGTTCGAAGATTTCGTACGATCATGGAGATGACTGTACGAGATCCTCGAACGATCAGGCAATGGGTTGACGGAGGGCTGCGTACAGTGAGGGCATGGCCGCCGCTGCAGAGCTGACCCATCCCGACGCCGACAGCCTCGAACTCGCCGAGGTCCTCGCGGCCCTCGGGCACCCCGTCCGGCTGGAGATCGTCCGCAGGCTCTCCTCCGGCGAGGAGGCCTACTGCGGAGAGGTCGTCCCCGACCTGCCCAGGTCGAGCGTCACGCACCACCTCAAGACGCTGCGCGAGAGCGGCGTCATCTGCCAGCGCCCCCAGGGCCGCCGCCTCTACCTCGTCCTGCGCCGCGAGGACCTGGAGCGGCGCTTCCCCGGCCTGTTGGCGCTCGTCACAGGCTGATCCGGCCCCGGCTGTCCCCGCGGGCCCCTAGACTCGGAAGGCGATGAGCAGCCTCTTTGACGACAGCTTCCTGGCGGACCTCACCCCCTCCGACGAGGTCCCGCCGCCGCCCGAGGAGTACGAGGACGCGCACGCCCCGGAACCGGGGGCGGACGACCTCTTCGAGGGCCACTTCGACGCGCCCATGAGCGGTGACGCCTACTACCGCGACGGCACGCCGAAGCCGGTCATCGACCCGGCGGCACTCCTGGACGGGCTGAACGAACAGCAGCGCGCGGCCGTGGTGCACGCGGACTCCCCGCTGCTGATCGTGGCCGGCGCCGGCTCGGGCAAGACCCGCGTGCTGACCCACCGCATCGGTCACCTGCTGGCCGCGCGCGGTGTCCACCCCGGCCAGATCCTGGCGATCACCTTCACCAACAAGGCCGCCGCCGAGATGAAGGAGCGCGTCGAGGGCCTGGTCGGCCCGCGCGCGAACGCCATGTGGGTGTCCACCTTCCACAGCGCGTGCGTGCGCATCCTGCGCCGCGAGTCCAAGCGGCTCGGCTTCACCTCGTCCTTCTCGATCTACGACGCCGCCGACTCCAAGCGCCTGATGGCGCTCGTCTGCCGCGACCTGGACCTGGACCCGAAGAAGTTCCCGCCCAAGTCCTTCAACGCCAAGATCTCGAACCTCAAGAACGAGCTCATCGACGAGGACGCCTTCGCCGCACAGGCCGCCGACGGCTTCGAGAAGACCCTGGCCCAGGCGTACGCCCTGTACCAGGGGCGGCTGCGCGAGGCCAACGCGCTCGACTTCGACGACATCATCATGACCACCGTCCACCTGCTCCAGGCGTTCCCGGACGTCGCCGAGCACTACCGGCGGCGCTTCCGGCACGTCCTCGTCGACGAGTACCAGGACACCAACCACGCCCAGTACACGCTGGTGCGCGAGCTGGTCGGCCCCGGCTACCCCGACCTGCCGCCGGCCGAGCTGTGCGTGGTGGGCGACGCCGACCAGTCGATCTACGCCTTCCGCGGCGCGACGATCCGCAACATCCTCCAGTTCGAGGAGGACTACAAGGACGCGACGACGATCCTGCTGGAGCAGAACTACCGCTCCACCCAGACGATCCTCTCCGCCGCCAACGCGGTCATCGAGCGCAACGAGAACCGCCGCGCCAAGAACCTGTGGACCGACGCCGGCTCCGGCGCCGTCATCACCGGCTACGTCGCCGACACCGAGCACGACGAGGCCCAGTTCGTCGCCGACGAGATCGACCGCCTCACCGACGCCGGCCGGGCGAAGGCGGGAGACGTCGCGATCTTCTACCGGACCAACGCCCAGTCGCGTGTGTTCGAGGAGGTCTTCATCCGCGTCGGTCTGCCCTACAAGGTCGTCGGCGGGGTCCGCTTCTACGAGCGCAAGGAGGTCCGCGACGTCCTCGCGTACCTGCGCGTCCTCGCGAACCCGGAGGACAACGTCCCGCTGCGCCGGATCCTGAACGTACCCAAGCGCGGCATCGGCGAGCGGGCGGAAGCGATGGTCGACGCCCTCGCCCTGCGCGAGAAGATCACCTTCCCGCAGGCGCTGCGGCGCGTGGACGAGGCGTACGGCATGGCCGCGCGCTCCACCAACGCGGTGAAGCGGTTCAACGTGCTCATGGAGGAGCTGCGCACGATCGCCGAGTCCGGCGCGGGCCCGGCGGTGGTGCTGGAGGCGGTCCTGGAACGCACCGGCTACCTCGCCGAGCTCCAGGCCTCGACCGACCCGCAGGACGAGACGCGGATCGAGAACCTCCAGGAACTCGCGGCGGTGGCCCTGGAATTCGAGCAGGCGCGCTCGGAAGACAACCCCGGGACCCTCGCCGAGTTCCTGGAGCAGGTCGCGCTCGTCGCCGACTCCGACCAGATCCCCGACGAGGACACCGAGGGCACCGGCGTCATCACGCTGATGACCCTGCACACGGCCAAGGGCCTGGAGTTCCCGGTGGTCTTCCTGACCGGCATGGAGGACGGCGTCTTCCCGCACATGCGGGCACTTGGCCAGACCAAGGAGCTGGAGGAGGAGCGGCGCCTGGCCTACGTCGGCATCACCCGGGCCCGCGAGCGCCTGTACCTGACCCGCTCCTCGATGCGCAGCGCCTGGGGCACGCCCTCGTACAACCCGCCCTCGCGGTTCCTCGAGGAGATCCCGGCGCAGTACCTGGAATGGAAGCGCACGGGCGCCGCGCAGAAGCCGGCCGGCCCGATGCGGGGCACGGGCTCCGGCTACGGGTCGGGCAAGGCCTCGTTCGGCACCTCCCCGGAGGCCTTCCTCTCCTCCTCCCGTACGCGGTCGGGGCCGTCCGGCTTCGCGACGCGCCGGGCCGCCGACAAGCCGGTCGTGGCGCTGGCGGTCGGGGACCGGGTCACGCACGACCAGTTCGGGCTGGGCACGGTCCAGCAGGTCACGGGTGCCGGGTCGGACGCCCAGGCGACCATCGACTTCGGGGACGGCAAGCCGAAGCGGCTGCTCCTGCGCTACGCACCGGTGCAGAAGCTCTAGCGGGCGCCGGGCCCCGCGGGCCGCGGTGCCCGTGGGGCCGGGCCCCGGGGGGCCGGGTGCACGTGGGGCCCGTGGGGCCGTGCGTGCGCTCGGGGCGTCGGCTCAGTTGGGGTTGAGACCGTGGCTGCGCAGCCAGGCCGCGGGGTCGACCGCGGACCCGCCGCCGGGCCGGACCTCGAAGTGCAGGTGCGGGCCGGTGGAGTTGCCCGAGTTGCCGGAGTACGCGATGACGTCGCCGGCCTTGACCTTGCCGGACCGGATCTTGGTGCTGCCCAGGTGGCAGTACCAGGTCTCGGTGCCGTCGGGGGACGTCACTATCGCCATGTTGCCGTAGGCGCTGTTCCACTGGGTGCGTACGGTCCCGTCGGTGGCCGCCATGACCGGCGTGCCGTAGCCCACCGGGAAGTCGATGCCGGTGTGCACGGACATCCACATGCCGCCGGCCTGGCCGAAGCTGGCACTCAGGCCGTGCTGCGCCACGGGGAGGGCGAACTTGGGGCGGGCCGCCTCCTTGGCCGCCTCTTCGGCCGCCTTCCGCTTGCGCTCCTCGTCCTGGCGCTGGCGCAGGTCGATGCGTTCCTGGGTGCGGCTCGCGCGGTCCGCGAAGTCGCCCGCGTCGGCGCTGAGCGCCTCCAGCTGGGTGTCGAGCTTGCTGTTGGCGGCCACCGGCTTGACCGACGCCGGGTCCGGCGCGGCCACCGTCGTGGTGTCCTCGGCGGGCTTGTCGCCGCCGGTGAGGCCGCCGACGGAGGCGGCCGCGACACCGGCGATGCCCATCACGCAGGCCGAGGGAACGGCCACCGTCAGCAGGGCGGAACGCTTCGCCGGGGTGCGGCGGCGGCTGTTGCCGGAGGGGTGCGGGGCCTTGGCCTTGGCGCCGGCGCGGCGCGAGGCGCGCGGCCCGGACGGCGAGCCGGCCGGGGAAGCCGCCGGGGTGACGGGCATGGCCTGGGTGGGCATGTCGTGAACCGGTCCGGCGACGAGGCCGAGGTCCGACTCCGCATCGAGGTCCAGGTCCAGGTCTAGGTCCGCGCCCGGATCCGGGGCCTGGTGGTCCGAGTCCAGGGCCGCGTCGGCGGCCTCGTCGCCGAGGGCCTCGAAGACGGCCGTCTCGGTGTACGCGTCGGCGGCGACGGCGGCGGACTCCTGGTAGGCGTACGCCGGCTGCGGCTGCGGCTGCGGCTGCTGCTCGAACTCGAACGAGAACGTCTGGGTCTGCTGCTGGTCCTGCGGGACCGTGTTCCAGGCGGTGGCGTCGTACGAGCCCGTCTCGGTGCCGGTGGTGCCGTAGCCGGGCATCGCCCACTGGCCGGTCTGCTCGTAGCCGAACGCGGCGGCGGTGGACTGGTAGTCCGGGGTCTGCGTCGTCCAGGCGGTGGTGTCCCACTGGCCCGTGCCCGCGGCGGTGTCCGCGGAGGCGCCCTGGGCGGGGACGGTCGGCAGGTAGCCGTCCTGGGGGTAACTGCCCTGCGAGGCCCAGGCGGTGGTGTCGTACGAGCCGGTGTCGTACGCGCCGTACGAGGTGTAGGCGTACCCCTGACCCTGCGTTTCGTAGGAGGCGTAGGACGAATCGCCGGCGAAGGTGCTGGTGGAAAGGCCGTCGTACCCGGACTCGGGATACAGGCCCGACGAGGGGCGGTCGTTCACCAACTTCTCTTTCGCCTCGGCAGTGGGGGCCTGGGTGGCCAGGGATCGGGGGGTTCCCTGGGGAGAGCAGTGGCGTGACTGTACCCGGCGGTCACTGGCCACGACAATCTTCGGCGGGCTCCGAGCTGAGCGGAACCGGGCATTCGGCCGTGTTTCGGTCGCTTCCATGCGCAGCCTTGGCCTTGAGTTCGAAATTCGTTCGACTCCGGTCCGGTTGGTGTTCATGCGACGGAGGCGGCGTCCTCCGGGGGTTCGACGGCTGCCGGACCAGGTCCGTCGAGGGCGCGCAGGACGGCTGTCGCGACGGCCGGGTGGGCCGCCAGCGCGAGGTGCCCGATCCCCGTGACCTGGATGTTCTCGGCGCGCAGGTCCGGATGCTCGATGCGGGCCGTCCCGGGCGGGTCCATCAGCTCGTCGAACTCGGTCCAGAACGCCACGCATCGGGTGCGGCATCCGGGCGCGGGCGCGCGGAGCTCGGCGATGACCGGGGAGTCCGGGCGGATCTGGCGGACCAGCGGGTGCGCGTCCATGAAGGGGGCGATCCGCGTACCGGAATGCGGCGTGCCGAGCGTGACGAGGGTGCCGACGCGGGCGTCCCCGCCGAGGCGCTGGACGTAGTACCGGCCGACCAGTCCGCCCAGACTGTGGCCGACCAGGTCGATCTGCTCCCGGCCGGTGCGCTCGCACAGCTCCTCGACCCGCCGGGCGAGGCTGCGGGCGGCGACGCGCAGGTCGAGGGTGAGGGGCGAGTAGTTGTACGCCTCCACCCGGCGCCCGCCGCCGGCGGTCAGGGCGCGGCGCAGCAGGACGAAGACGGACCGGTTGTCGCTGAACCCGTGCAGCAGCAGCACGGGCGGTCGAGGACCGCAGTCCCCCGCCGCATGCCGCTCCTGCCGGATCCCCGTCGGGTAGTGCAGCAGATGGGCGCCGAACAGGACCGCCTCGAGGACCCCGGCCCGCAGGGCGGCGCCCGAGAGCGGCGAGAACGGCGAGAACGGCGCGTATCCGGATCCGGATACGGGTGTGGACAGCCCCATCGACGGCCTCCCCTGGCCTCCCCATGACCGTGAACGGGACTGCGGCCGGCCGCGCCGCCGCGCCGTGCGGCTGTCGGTACGGTGGCGCGGCGATCTGGTGCGGTGCGGCTCCTGGCGGTGAATCACGCCGTCCCACGTGTGATTTCCCCCTCCTGCTTGACCGCGAAACGGTGGCGTGCGCGATGCTGTACTTAACGTTCGTTCACTCAGGAGGCAGTGCGATGGGTGTGACCGGTCCGATCCGTGTGGTGGTGGCCAAGCCGGGTCTCGACGGCCACGACCGTGGCGCGAAGGTGATCGCCCGCGCCCTGCGGGACGCCGGCATGGAGGTCATCTACACGGGCCTGCACCAGACCCCCGAGCAGATCGTGGACACCGCGATCCAGGAGGACGCCGACGCGATCGGCCTGTCGATCCTGTCGGGCGCGCACAACACCCTGTTCGCCCGGGTCCTGGAGCTGCTGAAGGAGCGCGAGGCCGAGGACATCAAGGTGTTCGGCGGCGGCATCATCCCGGACGACGACATCGCCCCCCTCAAGGAGAAGGGCGTCGCCGCGATCTTCACCCCGGGCGCCACGACGACGTCCATCGTCGACTGGGTCCGCGAAAACATCCGCCGCTGACCCCCGGCCCCGCCGAACCAGGGGCGGTTCCGGCCCCGCCGGCGTTTGAGGCGCGGGGGTGCCAGGGTGCGGGGGGCATAGCCCCCGGAACGGCGCCGCGCCCGGGTACGGCGGGAGCCACCCGGCGGCGGGACCCCCGGCCAGCGGCCCGGCCCGGCCCGGACCGGACCGGCCCGGCCCGGCCCGGTCAGGCGGGCGGGGCCGGAGCCAGTTCGGCGAGCATCGCCGCCCGCAGCCGCAGCGTGGCGACGAGCCGCTGGAACGCCTCGGCCCAGTACGCAGCCGCCCCCGCAGCCCCGTCCTCGGGATACTGCGCCGCTGCGGTGAGCGCCTCCAACCGGCCCGCCTCCGCAGGATCCAGGCACCGCTCCGCCAGACCCATCACCCCGCTGAAGCTCCACGGGTAGCTGCCCGCCTCCCGCGCCGCGTCCAGCGCGTCGACCACGGCCCGGCCGAGCGCCCCCGCCCACGGCACCGCGCACACGCCGAGCAGCTGGAAGGCCTCCGGCAGCCCGTGCGCCCGGATGAACTGCGCGACCCACTCGGCCCGTTTCCCGTCCGGCAGGACCGACAGCAGCTTGGCCCGCTCCGCGAGCGACGCCGTCCCCGGGGCGGTCGCGGGCGGCCCCGACGCCGGGCCGAGCAGCGCCTCGGCCCATTCCGCGTCCCGCTGCCGCACGGCCGCCCGGCACCACGCCGCGTGCAGTTCCTCCCGCCAGCTCTCGCCGTCGGCCACCGGCAGTTCCACGATCCGCTCCGGGCCGAGCCCTCCGAACCGCTCCCGCCAGCAGGACAGCGGCGCCGCCTCCACCAGCTGGCCGAGCCACCAGGCCCGCTCACCGCGCCCGGCGGGGGGCCGTTTCACCACCCCGTCGCGCAGCATCCCCGCATCGCATTCGGTGGGCGGGACCACCCCTCGCGGTCCCACGCAGGCGACGGCCCGTCGTGCCATCCGCCCGGCCAGTGCCGAGTCGGGCAGCGCGGACAGCAATTCGGCGGCCGTCGCCCGGACGTTGCGGCTCCGGTCACCCAGGGCCGCCTCCAGGAACGGCTCGTCCTGCGCGGACAGCCCCACCCGCAGGGAGTCGAGGAACATCAGCCGGTCCTCGGCCCGCTCGGTGGCCCAGGTGCTCGACAGCAGCCGCACGGCCGCGGCCGGCTCGTGGGCCCGTACGGCCCCCAGCAGCGCCACCCGCTCCGCGAACAGCCCCTCCTGCCACAGCTGCTCCACCCCTGCCGCGTCCCCGGGGTCGGGCAGTTCCCCGCCGCCCGCGCCGCCGCGCAGGGCGAACCGCCAGTCGGAGTTGAGCCGGGCCAGCCACAGCCCGCGCGGCCCGGCCAGGGCCAGGGCCTGCGGGCGCAGGTCCGTACGGGCCCGGGCGGCGTCCAGCAGCGCCGGCAGCAGTGCCGCCGGCGCCCGGTAGCCGTGCCGCCCGGCGGCCGCGAGCCACTGCGGCAGCAGTTCCGTCAGGTCCGGGGCGGCCCCCCGCCGCCCGCTGCCGCTGCCCGCGCCGGTCCGCCCGGCCAGCAGCTGCGCGAGCCGCCGCCGGGCCGGTTCCGGCGGCTCCGGCCGCGGGTCGGCCGGAGCCGGCTGCGGCCGCGGGTCGGCCTCGGCGGGCCGCAGCCCGGCCCGGCGGCGTACGGTCTGCACGGCCGCCGCGTCGAGCAGTGCCGCCGGATCGCCCTGCCGCCGCTCGGTGCCCAGCAGCGCGGCGCCGACCAGCTCCTCCCACTCCCCGCATCCCGTGTACTCGGCCGTGGTGGCCATCGGGTCCCTCCCTCTCGGTGCTGTTCCGTGCTCCGGTCCCGCCCCCTCCGCGGGACCGGAGCCGCTCTCGTTCCCCGTGTCCGGCCCTTCAGCTGGCGTGGTTGTCGTTCATGGCAAGCCCCCCGGCTTCTGTGTCGTTCACGCGGACGCCCCCGCGTCCGCGCGCCCCTCCTCGGCCGGCGCCCCCGCGCCGCCCGTCCTTCGTTTCCCCCTGACCGCCTGCCGGCCGTGGTCCCGGCTGGTCAGACCAGCGCGACCGGCTCCGGGCAGCCCGGCTGCCAGGCCGTCAGGGGGGTGAATCCGCGGTGGCCGCATTCGCCGAACACCGTCAGCGGCCCCCCGCCCGACAGTGCGGCCAGCTGCCACAGGCCCGGCCGGGACCGGTTGCCCGCCCCGGCCGGCGGGACCGGCAGGGCGTCGGCGCCCTCCGCATCGGCCAGCTGCCAGCCCAGCTCTCCCGGTATCGGGACCACCGGGCCCAGCACCACCGGCCACGACTCCAGCCACGGGTCCTCCCGCAGCGCAGCCCCGTACGCCTCCAGTGCCGCCCCGGTGCCGATCCCGGCCGGGACCCGGTCGCAGGGCGCGGCCGGAGCGAACCTCTCCCCGAGGTCCGCCCGCAGCCCCGCCGAGCCGGGACGGAAGCGTGCTTCCGCCTCCACCGCCAGGCCGACCGGCAGCGCGAGCGCCGGCGGCCGCCCGGGCGGCCCGAAGTCCAGGACCAGGGCCGGGCGCCCGCTCTCCAGCCCGCGCAGCCATATCCGGCGGGTGGTGAGCCGGCCGTCCGGCGACACCGAGTCGTACTGGGACAACACCAGCCAGCGGTCCCGTACGGCCTCCCCCTCCGCGGCGGTGTTCGGGAGCCCCACCCTGCTCCGTACCGTCGCGGCGAGCGGCTCCGGCAGGCCTGCCACACCGAGCCAGCCCCGGTTCAGCAGGTGCAGCAGCGCGCCCTCCTCCAGCATCCGGGCGGGCCAGCCGGCACCGCAACCGGGTATCGTCCCCAACTCCCTCACGCGCGCCGCCAGTCCGGGCGCCTGGGCGTCGACCATCCGGGCCGCGGTCTCCTCCCAGGGCGCGTATCCCGCCTGTTCCTGCCCGGCGAGTCCGCCGCGGACCAGGTCGGCGAGCCGCTGTTCCAGCTCCGCGACACCCGCGCCGATCCGGGCCGCCCTCCGTTCGGCCCGGCGGCGCGCCGCCTCCGCGTCCGCCGGACCGGCCGACGCGCCCGCCGGGCGGGCGGCCTTCGCAGCCCGTCCGGCCAGCCAGGCCCCGGCCCACTCCGGCGCCTCGGCGGGCTCGCCGAACCCTTCGGCGGCCCAGAGCAGCAGCAGTCCCAGCGCGTGCTTGCACGGGAACTTCCGGCTCGGGCAGGAGCACTTGTACGCGGGGCCGGAGAGGTCCACGACCGTCCGGTACGGCGTGGCCCCGCTGCCCTTGCACAACCCCCACACCGCACCGGAAGCGGAACCTCCGGTCTCGGACCAGGGGCCCGCCCCGCCCAGCTTGGCCCCCGCCTTGCGTGATGCCGCGTCAGGAGCCAGGGCCAATACCTGTTCCGCTGTCCAGCGGACCTGCTGATCGGTCATGGGAACCACCGTAGAGACCCCCACTGACAATCGCTCTGACCTGCAACGACGTTGCCCACAGGGGCTGTTGTCAGTGGCGTGGTGCACCGTGGACAACAGCAGTCGGGAGCGGCTGCCGAGCATCGGAGGGGGACCATGACCACGCACGGGAACGGCACCGGCGCCGAGGCGCTGCGACCGCACGCCGAGGACGCCTTCGCACACGAACTGAAAGCCCTGGCGGCCGCCGACGACCGGCCCCGCCCGGCCCGCTGGAAGCTCTCCCCGTGGGCCGTCGCCACCTACCTCCTGGGCGGCACGCTCGACGACGGAACCGTCATCACACCCAAGTACGTCGGCCCGCGCCGCATCGTCGAGGTCGCCGTCACCACCCTGGCGACCGACCGCGCCCTGCTGCTGCTCGGCGTCCCCGGCACCGCCAAGACCTGGGTCTCCGAGCACCTCGCCGCCGCCGTCAGCGGGGACTCCACCCTGCTCGTCCAGGGCACCGCCGGCACCCCGGAGGAGGCCGTCCGGTACGGCTGGGACTACGCCCGCCTCCTCGCCCACGGGCCCAGCCGCGAGGCGCTCGTGCCCAGCCCGGTCATGCGGGCCATGGCCGAGGGGTCGACCGCCCGCGTCGAGGAGCTCACCCGCATCCCGGCCGACGTCCAGGACACCCTCATCACCATCCTGTCCGAGAAGACGCTGCCGATACCGGAGCTCGGCCAGGAGGTGCAGGCCGTGCGCGGCTTCAACCTCATCGCCACCGCCAACGACCGCGACCGCGGCGTGAACGAGCTGTCCAGCGCGCTGCGCCGGCGCTTCAACACCGTCGTGCTGCCGCTGCCCGCCTCCGCCGACGCCGAGGTCGACATCGTCGCCCGCCGCGTCGACCAGCTGGGCCGCGCCCTCGACCTGCCGGCCCTGCCCGAGGGGCTGGACGAGATCCGCCGCGTCGTCACGGTCTTCCGCGAGCTGCGCGACGGCGTCACCGACGACGGCCGGACGAAGGTCAAGTCGCCGAGCGGCACCCTGTCCACCGCCGAGGCCATCTCGGTCGTCACCCACGGCCTGGCACTGGCCGCCCACTTCGGGGACGGCGTGCTGCGCCCGTCCGACGTGGCCGCCGGGATCCTCGGCGCGGTCGTCCGCGACCCGGCCGCCGACCGGGTGGTCTGGCAGGAGTACCTGGAGGCCGTGGTCCGCGAGCGGGACGGCTGGAAGGACTTCTACCGCGCCTGCCGGGAGGTGACGGCATGAGTCCGGCGGCGCCCGCACGGGGGCCGCTGCTGCTGGGCGTGCGCCACCACGGGCCCGGCTCGGCCCGCGCCGTGCGGGCCGCCCTGGAGGCGGCCCGGCCGGCGGCCGTCCTGATCGAGGGGCCGCCGGAGGGCGACGCACTGCTCCCGCTGGCCGCCGACCCGGCGATGCAGCCGCCCGTGGCCCTGCTCGCACACGCCGCCGACGACCCGGGCCGGGCCGCGTTCTGGCCGCTGGCCGAGTTCTCCCCGGAGTGGGCGGCCATCCGCTGGGCACAGCAGCAGCCCGACCCGGTCCCCGTCCGGTTCATCGACCTGCCCGCCGCGCACACCCTGGCAGCACGGCCGGAGCCGGCGCCGGAGGGGGCGGGGGCCGGGGAGGAGGCCGCCGCGCCCGCCGCGGTACGGCCCGACCCGCTCGCCATGCTGGCCGAGACCGCCGGCTACGACGACCCGGAGCGCTGGTGGGAGGACGTCGTCGAACACCGCGGTACGGGCTCGGAGGCGGCGCCGCGGGACCCGGCGGCCGCGTTCGAGGCGCTCGGCGAGGCCATGGCCGCGCTGCGGGAGGCGCTCGCGGACCGCGAGGACCCCCGGGACCTGGTGCGCGAGGCCCACATGCGGCAGCGGATGCGGACCGCCCGCCGGGAGTTCGGCGACTCCTACGCCGTGGTGTGCGGCGCCTGGCACGTCCCCGCGCTGCGCGCGAGGACCACGGCGGCGGCCGACAAGCGGCTGCTGACCGGGCTGCCCAGGACCAAGGTGGAGACGACCTGGGTGCCCTGGACGCACCGGCGGCTCGCCCGGGCCGGCGGGTACGGGGCGGGCATCGCCTCGCCGGGCTGGTACGCGCACCTCTTCGCCGCCCGGGACCGGCCGGTCGAGCGGTGGCTGACCAAGGTGGCCGGACTGCTCCGGGAGGAGGACCGGCAGGTCTCCACGGCGCACGTCATCGAGGCGGTCCGGCTCGCGGAGACCCTGGCCGCGGTGCGCGGGCGACCGCTGCCCGGGCTGGCCGAGACCCTGGAGGCGGTCCGTGCCGTCATGTGCGACGGCTCCGACGTACCGCTCGCGCTGATCGAGGACCGCCTGGTCGTCGGCGACGTGCTCGGCCGGGTCCCGGACGGCGCGCCCGCCGTGCCGCTCCAGCGGGACCTGACCCGGCAGCAGCGCTCGCTGCGCCTGAAGGCCGAGGCGCAGGAGCGCGAGCTGGAGCTCGACCTGCGCAAGGACACGGACGTGGCCCGTTCCTTGCTGCTGCACCGGCTGCGGCTGCTCGGCATCGACTGGGGCCGGCCCACCGCCTCCCGGGCCGGCACGGGCACCTTCCGGGAGACCTGGCGGCTGTGCTGGGAGCCGGAGCTGTCGGTACGGGTGGCCGAGGCCGGGATCTGGGGCACCACCGTCCTCGCTGCGGCCACCGCCAAGGCGGAGGCGGACGCGGCCGCGGCGGGGGAGCTCGGCGACGTCACCGCGCTGGCCGAGCGCTGCCTGCTGGCGGGGTTGTCCGAGGCGCTGCCCGCGGTCCTGCGGGCCCTCGCCGACCTGGCCGCGCTGGACACGGACGTGGCGCGGCTCGCCAAGGCCCTGCCGGCCCTGGCCCGTTCGCTGCGGTACGGCGACGTCCGCGGCACCGACGCGCCGGCGCTGGGCGCGGTGGCGCGCGGGCTCGCGGAGCGGATCTGCGTGGCGCTGCCGCCCGCCTGCGCCGCCGGCCTGGACGCCGACGCGGCGGCGGAGCTGCGGGGCCACGTGGACGCGGTGCACGGGGCGGTCGGGTTGCTGGAGGACGGCGGCCTGCGCGAGCGCTGGTCGGCGGTGCTGAGGACGCTGGCCGGCCGCGAGTCGGTGCCCGGGCCGATACGCGGGCGGGCGGCCCGGCTGCTGCTCGACGAGGGCCGGTTGCCGGCCGAGGAGACGGCGCGGCTGATGGGGCTCGCCCTGTCGTCGGCGGCCGCCCCGGCCGACGCGGCCGGCTGGATCGACGGCTTCGCCGGGGGCGGCCCGGGCAGCGGCACGCTGCTGGTCCACGACGACCGGCTGCTCGGGCTGATCGACGCCTGGCTGGTCTCGGTGCCCGCCGAGGCCTTCACCGACGTACTGCCGCTGCTGCGGCGGACCTTCGGGGCGTACGAGCCGGGCGTCCGCCGGACCCTCGGCGAACTGGCCCGGCGCGGCCCCGGCGCCCGGCCGGGGGGCGCCGCCCCGGGCGCGGCCCCCGAGGGCTTCGCCCCGGAGCTGGACCCGGCCCGCGCGGACGCCGTCGTGGACCTGGTCCACCTGCTCCTCGCGGGAGCCTGCGCCGCCGCCGGGGCACCCTGACGCCCGCGCCGGCCGGCGGCGCACGGCCGGGGACCGGGCTGCGGGAGGACGCCGGGGACCGGCCTGCGGGAGGACGGCAGGGCGGCGCGGCGGGCGCAGGCACGGCGCCGCGGCGGTGACGGGCGCGGCAGGAAGGGCGGGCGGCCGGGTGGCCGTCGGCGACCAGGACACGAAGGGGGACGGACGGATGAGCGGGACGGGGAACGTGGCGGCGGTGGAGGGAACAGTGGAAGCGGAGCGGCTGCGGCGGTGGCGGCTGGTGCTCGGCGGCGGAGGAGCGGACGGCACCGGGTGCACCCTGACCGGCCGGGACGCCGGGATGGACGCCGCGCTCGGCGCGCTCTACGGCGGCGACGGGGCGGGCAGCGGCTCGCGCCGGCCGGCCGGCGGGGAGCGGTCCGCCGGGCTCGGCGGCTCCGCGCCCTCCGTGGCGCGCTGGCTCGGCGACATCCGCACGTACTTCCCCGGCCCCGTCGTCCAGGTCATGCAGCGCGACGCCATCGAGCGGCTCGGCCTGTCCGCGCTGCTGCTGGAGCCGGAGATGCTGGAGGCCGTCGAACCGGACGTGCACCTCGTCGGCACCCTGCTCTCCCTCAACAAGGCGATGCCCGAGACGACCCGGGAGACCGCCCGGGCCGTGGTCCGCAAGGTCGTCGAGCAGCTGGAGGGGAAGCTGGCCGCGCGGACCAGGGCCACCGTCGCCGGCGCCCTGGACCGGTCCGCGCGGACCAGCCGCCCCCGGCACGCCGACATCGACTGGAACCGCACCATCCGGGCGAACCTGAAGAACTACCTGCCCGAGTACCGCACCGTCGTCCCCGAGCGGCTGATCGGGTACGGCCGTGCGGCCCAATCGGTGAAGAAGGAGGTGGTCCTCTGCATCGACCAGTCGGGCTCGATGGCGGCCTCCGTCGTGTACGCCTCCGTCTTCGGGGCGGTGCTGGCCTCGATGCGGTCGATCGCGACCCGGCTCGTCGTTTTCGACACCGCCGTCGTCGACCTGACGGATCAGCTCGACGACCCGGTGGACGTCCTCTTCGGGACCCAGCTCGGCGGCGGCAGCGACATCAACCGCGCCCTGGCCTACTGCCAGTCGAAGATCACTCGCCCTGCCGACACGGTCGTCGTCCTGATCAGTGATCTCTACGAGGGCGGCATACGCAACGAGATGCTGCGGCGGGTCGCGGCGATGAAGGCGGCGGGGACGGAGTTCGTGGCCCTGCTCGCCCTGTCCGACGAGGGCGCCCCCGCCTACGACCGGGAGCACGCCGCGGCCCTGGCGGCGCTGGGCGTCCCGGCCTTCGCCTGCACGCCCGACCTCTTCCCGGACGTCATGGCGGCGGCGCTGGAGAAGCGGCCCCTGCCGGTGCCCTGACCCGGCGCCGGGGGGACATCGGCGGATCGCACGAATTTGCGGCCGGACGGTGAGCGGATCTGTGACAGGTATCACCGCTCAGGTGTGATCTGCGATTTAGGGACGCAGGTGTCCCGGGGATAACCTGCGAGACGGACATGCCGCGTCCACGGTCACCGTGTGCGCATCCCCTGTGACAGCGCCGTCACGTTGCCCTCCGCGGCACGCCCACGCAGACAACCGCGAACACTGCGAATCTTTGAAGACAAGGGACGGACGCGCGTGGACCTGTTCGAGTACCAGGCGAGGGACCTCTTCGCCAAGCACGGTGTACCGGTGCTGGCCGGTGAAGTGATCGACACGCCTGAGGCGGCTCGCGAGGCCACCGAGCGGCTGGGCGGCAAGTCTGTCGTCAAGGCGCAGGTGAAGGTCGGTGGCCGCGGCAAGGCCGGCGGCGTCAAGCTGGCCGCCACCCCGGACGAGGCCGTCGCCCGCGCGACGGACATCCTGGGCATGGACATCAAGGGCCACACGGTCCACAAGGTGATGATCGCGGAGACCGCTCCGGAGATCGTCGAGGAGTACTACGTCTCCTACCTCCTGGACCGCACCAACCGCACCTTCCTGGCCATGGCCTCGGTCGCCGGCGGCATGGACATCGAGGAGGTCGCCGCGACGACCCCCGAGAAGCTCGCCAAGGTCCCGGTCAACGCCAACGAGGGCGTCTCCATCGAGAAGGCCCGCGAGATCGTCGCCCTGGCGAAGTTCCCCGAGGACGTCGCCGAGAAGGTCGCCGAGGTCCTGGTCACCCTGTGGGACACCTTCGTCGCCGAGGACGCGCTCCTCGTCGAGGTCAACCCGCTCGCGAAGGTCGCCTCCGGCGACGTCATCGCCCTCGACGGCAAGGTCTCCCTGGACGAGAACGCCGAGTTCCGTCAGCCGTCCCACGAGGAGCTCGTGGACAAGGCCGCCGCCAACCCGCTGGAGGCCGCGGCCAAGGAGAAGGGCCTCAACTACGTCAAGCTCGACGGCGAGGTCGGCATCATCGGCAACGGCGCGGGTCTCGTCATGAGCACCCTGGACGTCGTCGCCTACGCCGGTGAGAACCACGGCGGCGTCAAGCCCGCCAACTTCCTGGACATCGGCGGTGGCGCCTCCGCCGCCGTCATGGCCAACGGCCTCGAGATCATCCTCGGCGACCCGGACGTCAAGTCCGTCTTCGTCAACGTCTTCGGCGGCATCACCGCCTGTGACGAGGTCGCCAACGGCATCGTCCAGGCCCTGCAGCTGCTCAAGGACAAGGGCGAAGAGGTCACCAAGCCGCTCGTCGTCCGCCTCGACGGCAACAACGCCGAGCTGGGTCGCAAGATCCTCTCGGACGCCAACCACCCGCTGGTCCAGCGCGTGGACACCATGGACGGCGCGGCCGACAAGGCCGCCGAGCTCGCTGCGGCTGCGAAGTAAAGGGACGAGGTCACAGACTCACCATGGCTATCTTCCTCAACAAGGACAGCAAGGTCATCGTCCAGGGCATGACCGGTGCCACGGGCATGAAGCACACCAAGCTGATGCTGGCTGACGGCACGAACATCGTCGGTGGCGTGAACCCGCGCAAGGCCGGCACCACCGTCGACTTCGACGGCACCGAGGTCCCGGTCTTCGGCTCGGTCGCCGAGGCGATGGAGAAGACGGGCGCCAACGTCTCCGTCCTCTTCGTCCCGCCGGCCTTCGCCAAGGCCGCCGTCGTCGAGGCCATCGACGCCGAGATCCCGCTGGCCGTCGTCATCACCGAGGGCATCGCGGTGCACGACTCCGCCGCCTTCTGGGCGTACGCGACCGCCAAGGGCAACAAGACCCGCATCATCGGCCCGAACTGCCCGGGTCTGATCACCCCCGGCCAGTCCAACGCCGGCATCATCCCGGGCGACATCACCAAGCCCGGCAAGATCGGTCTCGTGTCCAAGTCCGGCACGCTGACCTACCAGATGATGTACGAGCTGCGCGACATCGGCTTCACCTCCGCCGTCGGCATCGGTGGCGACCCGGTGATCGGCACCACCCACATCGACGCCCTGGAGGCCTTCGAGGCCGACCCGGAGACCGAGCTGATCGTCATGATCGGCGAGATCGGTGGCGACGCCGAGGAGCGTGCGGCGGACTTCATCGCGAAGAACGTCACCAAGCCGGTCGTCGGCTACGTCGCGGGCTTCACCGCCCCCGAGGGCAAGACCATGGGCCACGCCCGTTTTCGGCACCTCATTCCAAGCGGGGGGCGAGCCGTGCGGGCCCGGCGGCCGGGTCGGCCCGCAGCTTGTCCTGGAGCTGCCTGCGCTCCTCGGTGAGCTGCTGGGGCCCGCTGAGCGGGGGCACCCCGGACACGCTGACGCCGGGCGCGACGGGAGCCTCGTACCGGGTGGGGGCGGTCGCCAGGGTGTAGGAGGTCGCGACGGCGAGCACCGCGGTCACGCCGACGACCGCCTGCGTCCAGCGCCGGGAGCGGTGCTCGGCGTCGCCGCGGACGGCGGCCGGCGCCCGCGGCACCAGCGGTACGGGCGGCTCCAGGGCGCCGAGCCGCTGCTCCAGCAGGGCGAGCCGTTCCTCGGGCGGTGCGCCGGCCAGTTCGGGGACGCGGGCGGCGAGTTCGTCGTGGGCGTTCAGGAGGCGGATGCCGGCGGCGGGGGTGCTGGCCTCGGTCTCGGCGGCGGTGTCGGGGAGGTCGAGGCCGGCGCCGTGGTAGAGCAGGACGGTGCGGCGGTGGATCGGGGACAGCTCCAGCAGGGCGTCCCGCAGGATCCGGTCGTCCGGGTCCTCCGGGTCGGCCGGGTCGGTCGCGTCCGGGCCCGGATCGGGAGGTTCCTGGACGCCGCGGCGGAACCGGTGCCAGGGGGAGAGGGCGTACTCGTACGCGGCCGCGCGCACCCACCCGGCCGGGTCGGGATCGGTGGCGACCTCGGGCCAGCGCGCCCAGGCCTGTTGGAACGCCCGCTCCACGGCCTCCAGGGCGAGGAACCGGCGCCCGGTCAGCAGATAGGCCTCTCGGACGAGCTGGGGCGCGGCCGCCCGGTAGAGCGCGTCGAACGCCCCGCGGGGTCCCGCGGGGCGCTCTCCGGGCCCGCCCGGCCCGGCAACCGCGCCCGGATCGGCAACGCGGGGCGAACGACCCCGGTCTGACGGGGTGTCCGCCGGAGGCGGGGTCAGGAGGTCGGCGTTCTCCGGCTCCTCGGCGCTTTTTGTCATGCCATGCTCCCGGCGATGCCAAAAAAGTACATAAACGTATTTTTAGCGACACAACGGACATTCGCCTATTAACCGCCCATATCGCGTGTCGTTGTGCACCATGGCGGGGTGACCCAAGCGACCGGACGCGGGGGCCCGTTGCGGCCCGCCCCACGCCACGCCGCGGCCCGGCGCCGCCGCCGCTCACCCGAGGCCGCCGCCTGCGTGCTGGGCGGTGCCCTGGCCGCCGGGCTGGGGCTCGGCTTCCTCGCCGTGCTCGTCATCGTGCTGTGGATCAGCTCCCCGTACCCGGACAGCGGACCCGGCGGGGCCCTGCACCTCGCCGCCGGCCTGTGGCTCCTCGCCCACGGCACCGAACTGGTCCGCTACGACACCCTGTCGGGCGTGCCGGCTCCCGTCGGGGTGACCCCGCTGCTCCTCATCGTGCTGCCGGCGCTCCTCATGCGCCGCGCCGGCCGCCTCGGCAGCGCCTCCGGTGACGCGGGTGCCGCCGCCGGGGGCGATGGCGGCGGCGAGCCGGACGGCGGACTGCCCGCGAGCGCGGTCTTCTCCGCGGTGCTCTGCGGGTACCTGGCCGTCGGCTCCCTCGCCACCGTCTACGCGGCCGGCGGCCCGATGCCCGCGGACCCCCTCAGTGCCGCCTGGCACGTCCCGCTCGTCGCGGTGCTCGCTGCGGGCGCCGGGGTGTGGGCGGCCAAGGGCCGCCCGGTCGGACCGCTGCCGCCGCGGGTCCCCGCGGCCCTGCGCAGGGCCGTCGCGCGCCCCCGTTACGCGGTCGCGCTGCGGGCGGGTGCGGCCGGGGCGCTCGTCCTGGCCGGCGGGGGCGGGCTGCTGGTCGGCCTCTCGCTCGCCTGGCACGGCGCGGAGGTCGAGGACGGCTTCCTGGCGCTGACCGGCGTCTGGTCGGGCCGGTTCGCGGTCCTGCTCCTCGCGCTCGCACTGCTCCCGAACGCGATGGTGTGGGGTGCCGCCTACGCCCTCGGGCCCGGGTTCTCCCTGGGCGGCGGCGTGAGCGCCACCCCGCTCGGCTTCGCCGGGTCACCCGCGCTGCCGGACTTCCCGCTGCTGGCGGCGCTGCCGCCGCAGGGGCCGGGGACCCTGCTGACCTGCGCGACCGCGGTGGTTCCGGTGGCGGCCGGGCTGGTGGTCGGCTGGTTCGCGGTACGCCGGCCGCGTGAGGTCTCGTACGGGGAGACGGCCCTGACGGCGGCGCTCGGGGCGCTGGTGTGCGGGCTGGCGATGGCCGGGCTGGCGGCGGCCTCGAGCGGCCCGCTGGGCTCGGGCGAACTCGCCCACTTCGGGCCCGTGTGGTGGGCGACCGGCGCGGCGGCCTTCGTCTGGATGCTGCTGCCGGCGGTGCCGCTGGCCGTGGCGGTGCATGCCTGGCGGATGCGGCCGGTCCGGCGGGCGGAGCCCGCCGAGGACGACGCATGGCACGCGAGCGGGGTGCGGGAGATCCGCTGGGAGACGCTGCGACAGGCCGCGGGCACCCTGATCCCGGACCTCCCCCCACACCCGGACCACCCCGCGGCCGATGCCGATGCCGAGGATGACCGGCCCCCGGCCGACGCCCCGGCCGACGCCCCGGCCGACGCCCCGGCGGGCGACGGGGCGGCCCCGAAGGCGTCCCCGGCGGCGGCCCGGGACACCGGCCAGGGGCCCTCCGTCCCCGTGCCGTCCCCCGCACCGGCCTCCGACCCGGAATCCATCCCGGCGTCAGACCGGCCGCCCGGCACGGCGAAACGGGCCCGCCCCGTCACCCTCGTGACGGGACTTCACCTGGACCTGACCCCGCTCCCGCCCCCGGTGCGGCAGGTCGCCGCCACGGCACCGCAGGAGCACCCGGTGCCGCCCGTGGCGGGCGCCCGGGTGCTGACCCGGCGCAGGCCCCCGGCCGGGTCGGTTACTGGCGGACCTTGAGGATCTGGCCGAGGGTGTTGTCCGGCAGCAGCGTGTTGCACTGCAGCTCCGCCCTTTTCGTCAGGGCGTCGTCGCGGCAGATGTAGAAGTCCTTGTACGCGAGCTGCACCCCGTACGAGCCCAGCGCGAGCAGGATCGCCAGCGTGGCCGTGACCAGCCCGCTGACCGCCGCCGCCCGCTGGGGGGCCGCCGCCGCCCCCAGGGCCGCGAGCCCGCCCCGGGCCGCCGCCTGCTCCGGGACCGCGCCGCCGCCCGGGCCGCCGCCCGG
>NZ_JBHXTC010000062.1:0-41743 GCF_042677605.1 Streptomyces sp. NPDC127106
GGGGCGGGGGGTTATTATGGGCTAAGATTTGGTTTTGTTTACCCAAACTAATTTAACAACAAAAAACGCGCCGGGCCCTGGCCGTGGAGCCAGGGCCCGCCGAAGAGCTGTCGAGGGTGTCCGGGGGCGCCGTGAAGGCGCGTGCGGCCGCCGGGATCCCGCTACAGCGCGGCGCCGGGGTCCTCGCTGGGTGCCTGGCCCGCGTACGTCTCGGCGAGGAGCTGCTCCTCGCTCGCACCCAGGCGCCAGTAGCCGGTGAAGCGCACCGCGCGCCGGTCGATGGAACGTTCCTGCACCAGGTGGCGGCGCACGGCGCGGATCGTGCCGGCCTCACCCGCCAGCCAGGCGTACGGGATCCCGGAGGCGGGCAGTTGGGCGGCGCGCACGGTGTCCACGACGCGTTCGGTGCGGCCGGGGCCGGCCTCCCGCACGATCCAGGTGATCTCCGTGCCGGCCGGGGCGGCGAGGTCGAGCCGGTCGTCGGCGTGCGGGACCTCGAAGAAGGCCGTGACCCGCATGTCGTCGTCCAGCCCCTCCAGGATGGCCGCGGCCGCAGGCAGCGCGGTCTCGTCCGCGTACATCACCAGCGCGTCCGTGTCGGCGGGCGGCTGGAAGCGCACGGACTTGTTCTCCGCGACGGCCGGCCCGATCGCCAGGATCCGGCGGCCGGTCACCGCCCGCCCGGCCCAGGAGGAGGCCGGGGAGGAGTCCCCGTGCAGCACGAAGTCGATGTCGACCTCGACCGCGCCCCCGTCCGTCGTGCGCTGCTCGCGCACGGTGTAGGAACGCATCACCGGACGCTCCTCGTCCGGCATCCCGCGCCATCCCGCGAACCAGGTGTCCTCGTCCGTGGACGGGAGCTCGGTGTGCTCCCGGTGGGCGGGCGGCAGGAAGAGCGACAGGCTCTGGTCCCGGCCGCCCGAGCGGAAGCCCGCGAGGGACTCGCCGCCGAAGGTGACCCGCAGGAAGGAGTGGCCGAGGCGGCGGGTGCGGACCACTTCCAGCGTGAAGAACCGGAAGTGGGCCACGGCCTCGGTGCTCTCGGGCGCGGTGGCGGTCATGCGGAGTCCCCCTGGGAAGTCGGATGGGCGCCGGGGGGGCGGGGGGGGGGGCGGGGCCCCCCCCGGGGGGGTGGGGGGTGGGGGGGGGGGGGGGGGGGGGGCGGGCCCCCCCCCCCCCGGCGCCGGTGGCCGGTGGTGCCGTCGGGCCGGAGGTGTCGTCAGGCCGGAGGCGCCGTCAGGCCGGTGGTCAGCTGACCTTCTTGGCGCCCTGGATGGCCTTGGCCAGGTCCTCCAGCACCTTGGTGCACTTCTCGTACGAGTAGATCGGCTCGGTCACGCGCGGGGCGACCTGGCCGGCCTTGACGGCGGGCAGCTCGGTCCAGGTCGGCTTGGCCTTCAGGTCCTCCGGCTGCGCGGTGCCGGTGCGGTTGTCGAGCAGGACCAGGTCGGCCTTGTACTTGCCGGCGTTCTCCCAGCTGAGGCTCTCGAAGAAGCCGCCCTGGTCGAGCTTGTCCTGCTCCGGGACGACGAACTCGACGCCCAGGGTCTCGAAGTACTTCAGGTCGGCCGAGGTCTTCGGGGTGGAGACGTAGAACAGGTCGGCGGTGCCGGAGCCGACGAGCACCTTGATGCCCGGGTTGGCCTTGGTGGCCTCGCGGACCTTGTTGGCGGCGGCCTCGAAGGCGGCCTTCGCGTCGGTGGTCTTCTTGGCGTTCAGGTCGGCGCCGAGGGCCTTGGCCAGGTCGGCCGTGCGCTGCAGGGCCTGGTCCATGGAGGCGTTGCCGCCCGTGCCGATCGCGGCGGCCGGGGCCAGCTTCAGGATCTTGTCCTTGGAGGCCTCGGGGACGAACCAGTAGCTGCCGTCCCAGGTGTTGGTGACCAGCAGCTCGGGCTGGAGGGCGGCGTACTTCTCGACGTTGAACTCGTCGTAGACGTTGCCGAGGATCTCGACCTTGGAGATGTCCATCGAACCGGCCGTCACGTCCGGCTTGCCGTCAGCGGTCTTGGTCGGGCCGAACACGCCCTTGACCTGGACGCCGTAGTCGTAGAGCGCGGCGGCGGTGCCGGTGTAGGCCACGACGTTCTTCGGCTGGGCCTTCAGGTTGATGTCCTTGCCCAGGTCGTCCTTGAAGGTCCAGGCGCCCGAGGCCGCGGCACCCTTGTCCTTGTCGCCCTCGCTCTTCGCCGAGTCGGAACCGCCGCACGCGGTCAGCGCCGCGACGAGGCCGAGAGCACCGCCGGCGGCGATGAGACCGCGACGGGTGAAGGGGGAGGTACGGGACTTGGGCATTTTGATGTCCGCTTTCAGTACGTGCCGGGGCGGCCACTGGGCCGTTCGCTGGGAAGGTTAGCCTAACCTTGGCTGAAAACGGTAAGGGGGCCCTAAGTTTTTTAGGGCCCCCTCGTGCTATGTCCGGGTTCAGGCGGAGAAGCCCAGCTCCCGGGCGATGAGCATGCGCTGCACCTCGCTCGTGCCCTCGCCGATCTCCAGGATCTTCGAGTCGCGCCACATCCGGGCCACCGGATACTCGTTCATGAAGCCGTAGCCGCCGTGGATCTGCGTGGCCTCGCGCGCGTTGTCGACCGCGACGGTCGAGGAGTACAGCTTCGCGATCGCCGCCTCCTTCTTGAACGGCTCGCCCGCCACGAGGCGGGAGGCGGCGTCGCGCCAACCAATTCGAGCCATGTGCGCGCGCATCTCCATGTCCGCCAGCTTGAACTGGATGGCCTGGTTGTCGCCGATGGACCGGCCGAACGCCTGCCGCTCCTTCGCGTACTTGACCGACTCGTCCACGCAGCCCTGCGCCAGGCCCGTGGCCAGCGCCGCGATGGCGATCCGGCCCTCGTCGAGGATCCGCAGGAACTGGGCGTACCCGCGGCCCTCCTGGCCCACCAGGTTCGCCAGCGGTACCCGGACACCGTCGAAGGCCAGCTCCCGGGTGTCCGAGGCGTTCCAGCCGACCTTCGAGTACGGGGCCGCCACGGTGAAGCCCGGGGTGCCGGACGGCACGATGATCGAGGAGATCTCCGGGCGGCCGTCCGCCTTGCGCCCGGTCACCGCGGTGACCGTGACCAGCCCGGTGATGTCCGTACCCGAGTTGGTGATGAAGCACTTCGAACCGTTGATGACCCATTCGTCGCCGTCGCGGACGGCTGTCGTGCGGGTGCCGCCGGCGTCGCTGCCCGCACCCGGCTCGGTCAGGCCGAACGCGCCGAGCATCTCGCCCGAGCACAGCTTCGGCAGCCACCGCTGCTTCTGCTCCTCCGTGCCGAAGAGGTAGAGCGGCATGGCCCCCAGGGAGACGCCCGCCTCCAGCGTGATGGCGACCGAGGAGTCGACGCGGGCCAGCTCCTCCAGGGCGATGCCGAGGGCGAGGTAGTCCCCGCCCATGCCGCCGTACTCCTCGGGGAAGGGCAGCCCGAACAGGCCCATGGCGCCCATCTCGCGGACGATCTCGTAGGGGAACTCGTGCCGCTCGTAGAAGTCGCCGATCTTGGGCGCGACGACGTCGTGCGCGAACGCCTCCACGGTGCGGCGGAGTTCCTCGTGCTCGGGGGAGAGCCGGTGGTCGAGGGACATGTCTTCTTACTCCTTGTGGGAGAGGGCGCGGACGGTTCTGGAAGGGCTCGGACGCCCCAGCTGTTCGGCCATCCACACGCTCGTGGCGGTGAGGGCGGCCAGGTCGACCCCGGTCTCGATGCCGAGACCGTCGAGCATCCACACCAGGTCCTCGGTGGCGAGGTTCCCGGTGGCGCTCTTCGCGTACGGGCAGCCACCGAGGCCGCCCGCGGAGGCGTCGACCGTGGTCACGCCGTGCTGGAGCGCGGCGAGGGTGTTGGACAGTGCCTGGCCGTAGGTGTCGTGGAAGTGCACGCCGATCCGGTCGGTCGGCACGCCCTCCTCGTTGAGCTCGGACAGGAGCGCCTGTACGTGCCCGGGAGTGGCGACGCCGATGGTGTCGCCGAGGCTCAGCTCGTCACAGCCGAGGTCGAGCAGGGCCTTGGCGACGCGGACCACCTGGTGGACCGGGACCGCGCCCTCCCAGGGGTCGCCGAAGCACATGGACAGATAGCCCCGCACATGCGCCTTCCCCTGCTTGGCCCGGGCCACGACGGGCTCGAACATGGCCAGGGACTCGGCGATCGTCCGGTTGAGGTTGCGGGAGGCGAAGGTTTCCGTCGCCGAGCCGAACACGGCGATCCGGTCCGCGCCGAGGGTCAGCGCCCGGTCGAGGCCGCGCTCGTTCGGCACCAGCACCGGCAGGTGCACCCCGGCCCGGGCGAGGTCGTCGAGCTGCGGGAACAGCTCCTCGGCATCCGCCAGTTGGGGCACCCACTTCGGGTGGACGAAGCTGGTGGCCTCGACCGTGGTCAGGCCGGCGGCGGCCAACCGGCGGATGAACTCCGCCTTGACCGCAGTCGGGACGGCCGACTTCTCGTTCTGCAGCCCGTCGCGGGCGCCGACCTCGTGGATCCGCACCCGCGCCGGCAGACCGGCGGCGGGGACGGCCATGGGCAGCCCGTTCATGCGCCCTCCTCCTCTGCGTCGTCGGGGGTGACCACGGCCAGGACCTGGTCCATGGCGACCGTGGTGCCCGGGGAAACCTCCAGCTCGGTGACGACGCCGGCGTGCGGGGCGGAGATGACGTGCTCCATCTTCATCGCCTCGACGACGAGCAGGCTCTGGCCGGCGGTGACCCGGTCGCCGACCGCGACCTTGACGACGGTGACGGTGCCCGGCATCGGCGCCGCGAGGGTGTCCGCCCCCGCGTGGCCGCGGCCGCCGAGGGCCGCCGCGACGGGGTCGTGGTGCTGGACGTGCCAGCTGTCGCCGTCGCGGCCCAGCCAGGTCCCCTCCGGGGAGGGGGCGTAGTCGAACCGGTGCGTGACGCCGTCGAGTTCGACGGTGAGCCGGTCGGCGGTGCGGCTGACGATCCGGCCCGCGGCCGGCCCGCTGGGGCCCTGCCCCGGACCTCCCCCAGCTACCGCCGCGTCGAACAGGACCTCCTGCTCGGTGCCCCGTCGGCGGGTGCGGACCGTGACCGGGTCCTGGCCCGGGAGGCGGAAGTGGTGCACCGTCCACGCCGGGGTGCCGCCCAGGCGCCAGCCGTCGCCCGCGGAGAACGGATCGGCCCAATCCGTCCCCGCCGGGCGGGGGAGGGAACCCTGCGCCAGCAGCGCGGCGGCGGCGTACACCTCCGGCGGGACGCCCCCGGGCAGCATCGAGGCCAGGTCGCGCTCCACCAGCCCGGTGTCCATGTTCCCGGACACCACGTCCGGGTGGGCCAGCAGCCGCCGCAGGAAGCCGGCGTTCGTCTGCACACCCAGGATCACGGTGTCGGCCAGCGCCCCCCGCAGCACCCGCAGCGCGGCGTCCCGGTCCGGCCCGTACGCGATCACCTTCGACAGCATCGGGTCGTACGTGGAGCCCACGTCCACCCCGGCCGTCAGCCCGGAGTCCGTCCGCACCGTCCGGCCCGACGGCTCCGACAGCGCCAGCACCGTGCCGCCGGACGGCAGGAAGCCGCGGGCCGGATCCTCCGCGCAGATGCGGGCCTCGACGGCGTGCCCGGTGAGCGTCACGTCGTCCTGCGCGAGGCCGAGCTCGCCGCCCGCCGCCACCCGCAGCTGGAGCTCGACCAGGTCCAGGCCGGTGATCAGTTCCGTCACCGGGTGCTCCACCTGGAGGCGGGTGTTCATCTCCATGAAGTAGTAGGAGGACGGGTCGCCGCCGGGGACGATGAACTCCACCGTGCCCGCGCCGACGTACCCGCACGCCCGTGCCGCCTCCACCGCCGCCGCACCCATGGCGGCACGGATCTGCGGGGTCAGCAGGACCGAGGGGGCCTCCTCGATGACCTTCTGGTGGCGCCGCTGGAGCGAGCACTCGCGCTCGCCCAGGTGCACCACGTTGCCGTGGGCGTCGGCCATCACCTGGATCTCGATGTGCCGCGGCCGGTCCACCCAGCGCTCGACGAGCAGCGTGTCGTCGCCGAAGGAGGAGCGGGCCTCGCGGCGGGCCGCCGCGATCTCGTCCGCGAGCAGCGCCCCGTCGCGGACCAGGCGCATGCCCTTGCCGCCGCCGCCCGCGGAGGGCTTGAGCAGCACCGGCATGCCGATCTTCTCGGCGGCCGCGACGAGTTCGGCGTCGGACAGGCCGCTGCCGGAGGAGCCGGGGACCACGGGCACGCCCGCGGCGCGCACGGTCTCCTTCGCCCGGATCTTGTCGCCCATCAGGGAGATCGCGGACGCGGGCGGGCCGATGAAGGTCAGGCCCGCCCCGGCGCAGGCCTCGGCGAACGCCGCGTTCTCCGCGAGGAAGCCGTAGCCCGGGTGGACGGCCTCGGCGCCGGTGCGCCGGGCCGCGTCGAGCAGCCGCTCCACGGACAGGTAGCTCTCGGCAGCCGCGGCCGGGCCGATGCGGACGGCGGTGTCGGCCTCCCGGACATGGCGGGCGTCCGCGTCGGCGTCGCTGAACACGGCCACGGACCGGATCCCGAGCTCGCGCAGGGTGCGGATGACCCGGACCGCGATCTCGCCCCGGTTGGCCACAAGGACAGTGCTGAACATTGAGGTCCTCACGTCACAGGTCTCGGGTCACATACGGAAGATGCCGAAGGCCGGCTGCGCCGGGTCCCTCTGGGGCAGCGGGGCGTTCGCGCACGCCGTCAGGGCCAGACCCAGCACCTGCCGGGTCTCCAGCGGATCGATGACCCCGTCGTCCCACAGCCGGGCGGTGGCGTAGTAGGCGCTGCCCTGCTCCTCGTACTGGGCGCGGACCGGGGCCTTGAAGGCCTCCTCCTCGTCCAGCGGCCACGTCTGGCCGGCGGCCTCCAGCTGGTCGCGCTTGACCGTGGCCAGGACGGAGGCGGCCTGCTCGCCGCCCATCACCGAGATCTTGGCGTTGGGCCACATCCACAGGAAGCGGGGGCTGTACGCCCGGCCGCACATCGAGTAGTTGCCCGCGCCGTACGAGCCGCCGACCACCACCGTCAGCTTCGGCACGCGGGTGCAGGCCACGGCGGTGACCATCTTCGCGCCGTGCTTGGCGATGCCGCCGGCCTCGTAGTCGCGGCCGACCATGAAGCCGGAGATGTTCTGGAGGAACAGCAGCGGGATCCCGCGCTGGTCGCACAGCTCGATGAAGTGGGCGCCCTTCTGCGCGGATTCGGCGAAGAGGATGCCGTTGTTGGCGATGATGCCGACCGGGTGGCCGTGGATCCGGGCGAAGCCGGTGACCAGCGTGGTGCCGAACTCCGCCTTGAACTCCTGGAAGCGGGAGCCGTCGACGATGCGGGAGATGATCTCGCGGGCGTCGTACGGGGTGCGGGAGTCGACGGGGACCGCGCCGTACAGGCCGTACGGGTCCACCTTCGGCTCCTCGGCCGGCTCCACCGACCAGGGCAGGGCCCCGCGCTCGGGCAGGGTCGCCACGATGTTCCGCACGATCCGCAGGGCGTGCGCGTCGTCCTCCGCGAGGTGGTCGGTCACGCCGGAGACGCGGCTGTGCACCTCGCCGCCGCCGAGTTCCTCGGCCGTGACCACCTCGCCGGTGGCGGCCTTCACCAGGGGCGGGCCGCCGAGGAAGATCGTGCCCTGGTTGCGGACGATCACGGCCTCGTCGCTCATCGCCGGCACGTACGCGCCACCGGCGGTGCAGGAGCCGAGGACGGCCGCGATCTGCGGGATCCCGGCGCCGGACATGCGGGCCTGGTTGTAGAAGATGCGGCCGAAGTGCTCGCGGTCGGGGAAGACCTCGTCCTGCATGGGGAGGAAGGCGCCGCCGGAATCGACCAGGTAGAGGCAGGGGAGACGATTCTCCAGCGCCACCTCCTGGGCCCGCAGGTGCTTCTTGACCGTCATCGGGTAGTAGGTGCCGCCCTTGACCGTGGCGTCGTTCGCGACGATCACGCACTCGCGACCGCTGACCCGGCCGATGCCGGCGATCACCCCGGCCGCCGGGGCCGCACCCCCGTACATGCCCTCGGCGGCCAGCGGGGCCAGCTCCAAGAAGGGGGAACCGGGGTCCAGGAGGGTGTCCACCCGGTCGCGGGGCAGCAGCTTCCCGCGTGCGGTGTGCCGGGCGCGGGCCTTCTCGCCGCCACCGAGCCGGGCCGCGTCCAGGCGGGCGCGCAGGCCCTCGCTGAGTTCGCGGTGGGCGGCCTCGTTGGTGCGCCAGGCCTCGGACGCCGGGTCCGCGGCGCTCGTGAGGACGGGTGCCTGCTGCATCGGTCGAGCTCCCTTGCTCGGTCCACGCGGTTAATGACCGTTAACCTCTGTGGAGCCAAGGTTAACGACCGCTAACGGCCCCTGTCTAGAATGGATTCCCATGAGCACTTCAGCGGCCGCCCCGACCCGTCGCGAGCAGATCCTCAGTGAGGCCGCCCGCCTCTTCGCCGAGCGCGGATTCCACGGCGTCGGCGTGGACGAGATAGGCGCCGCGGTGGGCATCAGCGGCCCCGGCCTGTACCGGCACTTCGCGGGCAAGGACGCCATGCTGGCCGAGCTGCTCGTCGGGATCAGCGAACGGCTGCTGACCGGCGGCCGCCGCCGGGCGGAGGAGGCCGCCGGCGACCCCTCCGCGGTCCTGGCCTCGCTGATCGACGGCCACATCGACTTCGCGCTCGACGACCGCGCGCTGATCACCCTGCACGACCGGGAGCTCGACCGGCTCCGCGAGACCGACCGCAAGCTCGTACGCCAGCTCCAGCGCAAGTACGTGGAGCTGTGGGTCGACGTCGTACGGGTGCTGCACCCGCAGGTCGGCGAGGCGGAGGTGCGGGTGGCCGTGCACGCCGTCTTCGGCCTGTTGAACTCCACCCCGCACCTGGCGGCGCTCGGGCGGGAGGCGACGGAGTCGCTGCTGCGCAGGCTCGCGCACGGGGCCTTCGGGGCGCTGACCGCGTGACACGACGCGTCCGACGGTTGGGATGGAGCCGTCGCATCCGGGGTCGCGGCGGCAGAATGGGCCGCATGCCGAAGCCGATAGAGACGTCCGTACCCACCCGCGCCGAGCTCATCGAACACCTGGTTCGCACGCGGATCGCCGGACAGGTCGCCACCCCGCGCGAAAACAACCTCTCCCACTACCGCAAGCTCGCCAACGGCGACCGGCACTACTGGCTCGGCCTGGAGCTGGGCGACCGCTGGACCGACGAGCAGGACGTGCTCGCGGTGATGGCCGAGCGCTGCGGGGTCGTCGACGACCCCGAGCACCGTCAGGGCCAGGACACCATCGACCCGGAACTGACCGTGGACGCCCTCGACCGGATGGCGGCCCGGCTGCGCAAGGCGGCCCTGGACCGCCAGCGCGTCCTGCTGGCGACCGGCCACCCGGGCGGCCTGCTGGACGTCCACCGGGCCACCGCCGACGCCCTGCGGGCGGCGGGCTGCGACATCGTCGTCATCCCGTCCGGGCTGACGGCCGACGAGGCCTCGGTGTGGCAGTTCGCCGACGTCGCGGTGCTGGAGCGCGGCGCCACCCTGTGGCACACCCACTCCCCGGCGCCGATGGCGGCGATCCTCGACGGCCTCGCCGCGGCCGGCCGCCCGCTGCCGGACCTGGTCGTCGCCGACCACGGCTGGGCGGGCTGCGCCGCGCAGCGCGGGCTGGACGCGGTGGGGTACGCGGACTGCAACGACCCCGCCCTGTTCCTCGGCGAGGCGGAGGGCACCCTCCAGGTGGTGGTCCCGCTGGACGACCACGTCCGCGACCCGCGCTTCTACGACCCGATGGTGGCCTACCTGCTGAACGCGGCGGGCCTCCTGGAGGACTAGGCCTCAGGGACGCCGGGACCCCGGGATCCGGCGGACGCGCCGCGCGCTCGTCCGCCGGAGGGCCGCGGCCTCAGGGGGCGATGGGCAGCCGGCGCTTGTGGTCGGTCAGCCGGTAGCGGCGCACGATCGTCTCGAAGGCCCGCTCGCCCACCGGCTTGCCCTCCAGGAAGTCGTCGATCTGGTCGTACGTGACCCCGAGGGCGTCCTCGTCGGCCTTGCCCGGGTCCAGGGTCTCCAGGTCGGCGGTCGGCGTCTTCCACACCAGCTCCGCGGGCGCGCCCAGCGCGTCCGCGACGGCGCGCACCCGCCGCTTGGTCAGACCGGTCAGCGGGACCACGTCGGCGGCACCGTCGCCGAACTTGGTGAAGAAGCCGGAGACCGCCTCGGCGGCGTGGTCGGTGCCGACGACCAGGCCGTCGTGGGCACCAGCCACCGCGTACTGGGCGATCATGCGCTGCCGGGCCTTGATGTTGCCGTGCACGAAGTCCCGGTGGTGGGCGTCGCGGAAGGCCACGCCGGCGGCCGCCGAGGCGTCGAGGGCGGCGTCGCTCGCGGGCTTGACGTCCACGGTCAGTACCTGGTCGGCCCGGATGAAGGAGAGCGCGAGCTGGGCGTCGTGCTCGTCGGCCTGGACCCCGTACGGCAGCCGCATCGCGTAGAACACCGCCTCGTGCCCGGCGGCGCGGGCCCGCTCGACGGCGAGCTGGCACAGCCGGCCGGTGGTGGTGGAGTCCACGCCGCCGCTGATGCCGAGGACGAGGGAACGCAAGCCCGTGGAGGTCAGCCGCTCGGTGAGGAAGGCCACCCGGCGCTCGATCTCCCGCTCGGCGTCGAAGGTCTCGGCGACCTCCAGTTCCCGGGCGATCTCCTGCTGCAGGGCGATGGACGCCGGCTCGCTCACGTCTGCTCCTTGTTCCGGCCGTTTCGGCCGTTCCGGCCGCGGTTGCTGTCGCGCCCACCCTACCCAGGGGGTGTCCGGGGGCCGGGGCCGGACGGCCGTCGGGACCGTCCGCCCGACCGGGGCGCGTCAGGCGCGCGGAACGCGGACGACGCCCTCCTGGATCACCGTCACGGCCAGCCGGCCGTCCTGCGTCCAGATGCGCGCCTGGCCCAGGCCCCGCCCGCCGTGCGAGGTGGGGGAGTCCTGGTCGTACAGCAGCCACTCGTCGGCCCGGAACGGCCGGTGGAACCACATCGCGTGGTCCAGCGAGGCCCCGACCACATCGCCGACGGCCCAGCCGCCCCGGCCGTGCGCGAGCAGCACCGAGTCGAGCAGGGTCATGTCGGAGACGTACGTGGCCAGGCAGGTGTGCAGCAGCGGGTCGTCGCCCTCCAGCTTGCCGGCCGTGCGGAACCACACCTGCGAGCGCGGCTCCACCGGCTCGCCGATGGTGCCCCACGGCGGGGTCGTCGCGTACCGCAGGTCCACCGCGGCGCGCGACTCCAGCAGCCGCTCCACCGTGCCCGCGTCCCGGAACAGGTCCCGGTAGGCGGGCAGCGCCTCGGCCGCGGTCGGCAGGCTCTCCGGATCCGGGGCCTCCGGCATCGCCACCTGGTGGTCGAGGCCCTCCTCGGACACCTGGAAGGAGGCCGAGAGGTGGAAGATCGGCTGGCCGTGCTGGACGGCGACGACCCGCCGGGTGGTGAAGGAGCGCCCGTCGCGGATCCGGTCCACGGAATAGACGATGGGCGCGCCCGCGTCACCCGTGCGCAGGAAGTACGAGTGGAGCGAGTGCGCGGTGCGGTCCCCGGGCACGGTCCGGCCGGCCGCGACCAGCGCCTGGGCCGCGACCTGTCCGCCGAACACCCGCGGCACCAGGGAGGTGCGGCTGGTGCCGCGGAAGATGTTCTCCTCGATCTGCTCCAGGTCGAGCAGATCGAGGAGATCGGTGAGTGCCTCGCTCAAGGGGACTTACAGCCCCATCGACTTGGCGATGATCGACTTCATGATCTCGCTGGTGCCGCCGTAGATGCGGTTGACGCGGTTGTCGGCGTACAGGCGGGCGATCGGGTACTCGTTCATGTAGCCGTAGCCGCCGTGCAGCTGGAGGCAGCGGTCGATGACGCGGTGGGCGACCTCGGTGCAGAACAGCTTCGCGGAGGCGGCCTCGGCCGGGGTCAGCTCGCCGGCGTCCAGGGCCTCCAGGGCGCGGTCGGCGACGGCCTGGGCGGCGTCCACCTCGGCCTGGCAGGCGGCCAGCTCGAACTTGGTGTTCTGGAAGTGGGCGACCGGCTTGCCGAACACGGTGCGCTCGGTCACGTACTGCTGCGCGAACCGGACGGCCGCGGCGGCCTGGGCGTAGGCGCCGAAGGCGATGCCCCAGCGCTCGGAGGCCAGGTTGTGGCCGAGGTAGTAGAAGCCCTTGCCCTCCTCGCCCAGCAGGTCCTCGACGGGGACCTTGACGTCGACGAACGCCAGCTCGGCGGTGTCGGAGGTCTTCAGGCCCAGCTTGTCGAGCTTGCGGCCGATGGAGTAGCCCTCGGACTTGGTGTCCACGGCGAAGAGGGAGATGCCGAAGCGGCGGTCCTGCTCGCTCGGGGCCGAGGTGCGGGCGCAGACGATGACGCGGTCGGCGTGCACACCGCCGGTGATGAAGGTCTTGGAGCCGTTGAGGACGTAGTGCGTGCCGTCCTCGGAGAGCTTGGCGGTGGTCTTCATGCCCGCGACGTCGGAGCCGGTGCCCGGCTCGGTCATTGCCAGCGCCCACATCTCCTCGCCGGAGACGAACTTCGGGAGGAAACGCTTCTTCTGCTCGTCGGTGGCGAGCATCTTGATGTAGGGCAGGGCGAGCAGGACGTGCACGCCGGAGCCGCCGAAGTTGACGCCCGCGCGGGAGGTCTCCTCGTACAGGACGGCCTCGAACTTGTGGGTGTCCAGGCCGGCGCCGCCGAACTCCTCGGGGACGTTGATGCCGAAGACGCCCAGCTCGCCGAGCTTGTAGTAGAAGTCGCGGGGCGCCTGACCGGCGGCGAACCACTCGTCGTAGACGGGCACGACCTCGGCCTCGATGAAGGCGCGGATGGTCTCCCGGAAGGCCTCGTGGTCCTCGTTGAACACCGTACGGCGCACGGCCGGCTCCCTTCGTCGCGGCGGTCCGCCGCTTATGTCTAAGCGCTTGCTCATACAAAGTTACCGGCGAGTTGTCGACTCTGTCCAGAGCTCTGCAGACGGTATGACGAGCGCCACCTCCCCAGGTGGGGAGCCCGGTGGCGCCTTCGGGGTCATCCCTACCAACTCCCCTGACCCGCAGGCCGGTTACCCGCAGGGGACGGCTCCTCTCCACGCAGGATCCCACGGCCGCACACGATCACCAGGATGGAAGCCGTCCACAGCAATCGAGCCAGGAGCCCGCATGAACCGCCGCACGCGCACCATCCTCGCCGCCGCCCTCCTCCTCGGCCTCACCGCAGGCCCCCTGGGCGCCACCGCTGTCGCCGCCCCCGCCCCTGCGGCCGTCACCACACAGGGCCCCGACGCCGCGGCACTGCGCAAGGCCCTCGCCGGACTGCCGGACCAGGACGCCACGGCCGCCCTGATCCGCGTCGGCGGCAACGGCCGCTGGACGGGCACCGCCGGCGTGCGCGACCTGAAGACCGGGGCCCCCGCCCTCGCCGACGCCCGCTTCCGGGCCGGCTCCACCACCAAGGTCGTCACCGCGGCCGTGGTCCTCCAGCTCGCCGCCGAGGGCAAGGTCGACCTGGACGCCCCGGCCCGCCGCTACCTCCCGGACGTCCTCCCGGCCGCCTTCGAGCAGGTCACCGTCCGCAACCTGCTCAACTTCACCAGCGGCATCCAGGGCGGCATCGGCTTCGGCGACATCGTGGAAGAGGGCTACCCGCACCGCTACGAGACGATCACCCCCCAACAGGTGGTGGCCTCCGCCGTCGCGAAGGGCCTGGCCTTCACCCCGGGCACGCAGCAGAAGTACAACAACATCAACTACACGATCCTCGGCATGCTGATCGAGAAGACCACCGGCGACACCTACGCCCACCAGGCCGAGGTCCGGATCTTCCGCCCGCTCGGGATGACCGGCACCTCCTTCCCCAAGGGCACTGACCCCCGCATCCACGGCCCCCACAACCGCGGCTACGACCTGATGGACGGCAAGCCGGTCGACGTCACCGAATGGAACATGTCCGACCGCTGGGCCGCGGGTGACATGATCTCCACCACCCGCGACCTGGAACGCTTCCTCGTCGCCCTCTTCCGCGGCCAGGTCGTCCCGGCCCCGCAACTGGAGGAGATGTTCACCGTCCCGGACGTCCCCGGCGCCACCCGCAGCGCCAGCCTCGAACGCCACGTGATCAACGGGAAGGAGGTCTGGGGCAAGACCGGCGCCCGCCCCGGCTACCACACGGTGATCGCCGCCACCCGCGACCTCTCCCGCACCCTCGTCTACTCGGTCAACAGCACCGACGCCAAGGGCGACGGCCTGAGGACCGTCCAGCGCTTCGCCTTCCCGGCCTTCAACCGCTGAACCGCCGAGGCCCCCGCCGCGTGGCGGGGGCCTCGCCGCGGCAGACGGGGACGAGCGTCGTGATCCGGGCAGCAGACCGCCGCGCCGATGAGTTTTGCCCCCGCCCGCAGTCAACCGTCACGACACTGAGCACAGGACCACACCGACGGAACGGAGACGGGTGATGGGAACGTACGTCCAGCTGGGCGAAGTGAAGACCTGGTACGACGAGCACGGCGCGGGCGAGCCCCTCGTCCTCCTGCACGGCGGCCTGGTCGACGCCCGCTTCTTCGAGCCGAACCTCGGCCCCCTCGCCGAGCACTTCCGCGTCTACACGCCCGAGCGCCGAGGCCACGGCCACACCCCGGACGTACCCGGCCCGATCACGTACCAGTTGATGGCGGACGACACGATCGCCTTCCTGGAGGCGGTGGTGCGCGAGCCGGCGGACCTGGTCGGCCACAGCGACGGCGCGTTCGTCGCCATGCTCGTCGCGATGCAGCGCCCGGAGCTGGTCAAGCGCCTGGTCCTGATCAGCGGAGGCTTCAGCAAGGCGGGCGAGGCCGTGCCCGACATGGAATGGGACGTCGACCAGATCGCCGAGTTCCTCGGCCCCGCCTACGGCGAGGTCTCCCCGGACGGCATCGACCACTTCAAGGTCGTCGCCACGAAGATCGGCGAGATGGCCGCCAAGGAGCCGGACCTGAAGGCCTCCGACCTGGCCGCCGTCACCGCCCGCACCCTCGTCATGTTCTCCGACGACGACCTGGTCACCATGCAGCACGTGGTCGACATGTACGACGCCCTTCCCCGTGCCGAACTCGCCGTCGTCCCCGGCACCTCCCACTTCCTCACCCAGGAGAAGCCCGCCCTGGTCAACGCGCTCGTCCTCGACTTCCTCACGAACGCCCCGGTCCCGACGGTGGCCGCGATCCGCCGGGCAGCCCACTGAGGCCGGGCAGCCCGCCGGGGCCGGGCAGCCCGCCGAGGTCCAGCAGCCCGTGCATCCGGGCGGCCGGCAGGCTCGGGTTGGCCGCCGCGCCCTCCGCGGTGCGCGGATCGTCGAGCAGCGCGGCCAGCGCCTCCCCGGAGAACACCGGGTGGGCGGCCGCCGCCCGCCGCACCCGCTCCTCCGGATCGGCCAGCAGCCGGACCGGCGGCCGGGCCAGGGTGGGGTCGGCGGCCGCCAGCGCGCGCACGTCCGGGTCCGCGTGGTCCAGCAGGTGGCCGAGGCCGGTACGGGGGAGCCGCGGCAGGGTCAGCAGGTGGGGCCGGTGCACGGGCCGGGCCAGGAAGGTCTCCAGCAGGAGCGCGGGCGGGGCGAGCGGATGGTGGCAGGCGAGCCGGTGGCGCACCTCCGGATCGGGATCCTCCGCGAGCCGTGGCACGAGGTCGTCGGGCAGCAGGGACAGGCTCGCGGCGACCCTGCGCAGTACCGGCTCCGGCGACACCGCACACGCCCGGTACCAGTCCAGGTCCGGCTCGGCGAACGGCTCGGTGATCGGGCAGGTGCAGCCGACGGCGCACGCCCCGAAGACCCGGTCGACGGCGCCGCACTGCGCCCACGTGCGTGGCAGCGGCTGCACGCGGGCCCGCAGGCGCACCGCCTCGTCCGGGTCCTGCGCGAGTTCGGCCAGCAGCGCCGGACCGATGTCGGCCCGCGCCGCCACCCGCTCCCGGACCTCCGGGTCGTCGACGCGGGCCAGACGGGCCACGACGTCGGCGGGCGTGTGGGGGTTGACGGCCAGCGAGTACTGCCGCCCCTCCGTCAAGCCGGTCTCGACCAGGGCACGGTTCAGCGCGCAGGTGCTGAACACCCACGCCCTGCCGTGCCCGTTGAACCCCGGCAGGTCGGCTTCCACGGCCGCCGGGTCTGACTCCCGGGTCCGGGCCCGCGCGGCCGCCCGTACGTCGGGATCCGGATCGGCGAGCAGGACGTCGCGCTGTCCCGGGCCGAGCCAGTGCCACATGCCGGTGGAGAGTTCCCGCAGGACGGGGTTCTCGTGCGCGGGCCACGTGCGGCGGAACGAGTGGGGTATCTGTCGCGAGGCGATCAGCTCCTGGACGATCTCGTTCGCCGAGAGCATCCCGTCGCCGCCCGAATCCCGTGCAGTGAGTAGGGATTCGAGGATGTCGTCGGGCAGCGGTCGGACCCGCCGAGTTCGCGGGCGGGGCCCGCCGGCCAGCGATCCGCGTACCAGTGAGGACGGGTCGTCGGCCAACGGCCGCAGCCGCGCAGGATCCACGTGCGGATTCCTGGCGAACGCCCTCCGCACGGCCGCCTCGGGATGCGCGGCCACTGCCCCGGCCACGTCGGCCGGCAGGTCGCGTTCCTCGCACAGCAGCCGGCGCGCCGTGCCAGCGGCGGGGTCCAGCAGTCGCAGCAGGACATCGGAAGGAGCGGCCGGGTTCAGGGCGACGCCGCGCGTCCAGAGCTCGGGGAGGGAAGAGGCCATCGGACGATCTTCCCCGTTCCCGCCGGACCGGCCAACGAGGTTTGCGCCCCTGCGGTCGCGGGCGGGGGCATGTCCGGATTCCCCCTTCTGGCCCGCGGGCAGCACCGGTTGACTCGTACACCGGTCCTGGTCCCCGACGGAAAGAGGTAAGGCCTCATGTTCAGGCGGCTGTGCAGCCTCGCCGCGGCCACGGCGGTCACCCTGGTCCTCGGCGCGGGCACGGCCCGGGCCGACGTGCCGGAGCCCCGGCAGGCCAAGCGCGTCCACAACGGCATGCAGATCGTCTTCGACGCGAGCACCCCCGACGCGTTCTGCACCATCGGTGCCGTCGGCAACGACGACTACGGGCGGAGGACCGCCATCTCCGCGGGGCACTGCATCAACGGCCCCGCCTACGCCGACCGCGAGCTCCGCGAGAACGTCATCCAACGACCGGGGCGTCTACCAGGCCCACCCGCAGCACAAGGCCGGTGACTCCGGCGGGCCGACGATCTGGCACGTGCCCGGCTCGGCCTACCCGTCGCAGGCCAACGGCTTCCAGGCGGAGGGGCCCTGGGCCGGCATCACCAAGGGGATGATCATCTCGTATCCCTGGTACGTCTACACCAGCTCCGCCAACATCCTGGCCGACCTACGCGCCCGGGACGCCGCCGACCCCGCGGACGTGTTCGGTGCCGGCTTCGAGGTCACCGCCAACCCCTGACGCCTCCCGCGACGCCGTGCCCAGGGCGAACCACAGCTCCATGCGGACGTCCGGGTCGTCCAGATCCCGGTCCAGGAGCGAGGCCGCGCGGGCGATGCGCTGGCGGACGGTGTTCCGGTGCACGCCCAGCGCGGCAGCGCTGCGGTCCCAGCTGCCGTGGTGGGCCAGCCAGCCCCGCAGGGTCTCGCGCAGGGTGGGGGACAGCGGGGCGAGCAGCGCCTCGGCGTGCGCCCGGGCCTCCGCTGCGCCGACCAGGCCCGCGAGGCCGGGCTGGGTGTGCCGGGCCAGCGGTGCGCGGGCGGCCTCGGCACGGTCCAGGGCACGCCGGGCCTGCGCGTCGGCGGTGGCCAGGGCTTCGGGTCCGGCCGGGGCACTGACCCCCAGCCGCCAGCCGGGCTGCGGACCGGGATCCCGGTCGGTGAGGAGCCGGACGCCGGGACCGGGCCGCGGATCCAGCAGTACGGTCCCCAGCGCCGCGGCGAGGGCCCGCGGATCGGGGTCGGTGCCGCCGCCGCGGGCGTGGACCGCGTACCAGGGGCCGGGGCCCAGCACCTCCGCGGGGGAGCCGCCGAGCAGCAGCCGTGCCAGGGCGGCCGTGTCGTCCCCGGCGGGCCGCTCGGCGGTGAGCAGGGTCAGCAGGACGGCGGCGACCGAGGCGACGGTGTGGTCGCCGGGGGTACGGGCCGGGGTGGCGGTACCCAGCGCCGCATGCCGGCCGGCGTGCCGGCCGAGGGCGTACGCGGCGAGGTGCCGGCCGCCGACCTGGTCGGTGGCGGTCGCCGGCCCGGCGGCCCGCCCGACCCGGGCCATGAGCGCTTCCAGAGCCGTTTCTGTGCCGTCTTCCGGGGGCGGTGATGTGCCCGCGGCCCGCCCGTCCGGCCACAGCACCACGTACCCGCCGAGGCCCGCCGCAAGGCGGGACAGCACCGCCGGCACCGGATTCGGCCGGGCCGCGGCCGCGGCAAGCGCCTGCTGGGCCTCGGTCACGCGGCGGAGCTCACGGGTCCGCGCCTCGGCCATCAGCCGCCAGACCGCGCGGGCGACGGCGGTGAACGGGGTGCGCGGCGGAACCTCCAGCAGCGGCAGCCCGTGCCGCGCACAGGCGTCGGCGAGCGCGGCCGGCACCTCCTCGTGGACGGGGGCCACACCGAACCCGAGGGCGGCCGCCCCGGCCGCGACCAGCCGGGCCACGTACCGGTCGTACTCCGCGGCGCTGCCGTGTTCCGCGGGACGGGGTTCGCCGGGGCGGGGTTCGCAAGGGCCGGGTTCGCAAGGGCCGGGTTCGCCGGGGCCGCCACCCGGCCCCGCCCCCGCGGTGAGCAGCAGCTCCCCGCCCAGCAGGTACGGCGACGGATCGGCCATCTCGGAGGCGTGCACCCCGTGCACCCGGGCCTCGGCCGGCCCGGCCAGATGCCGCAGCCCGAGCTCCCGGTCCCCGAGCAGCGCCCCCAGGGCCACCGGCGGCACGGGAGACACAGGGGCCGCGGACGGCGCTGAGGCCACAGACGACACGGCGGAGCCCTCGGCCGGGACCGCATCAGGCCGGTCGTTCGTACCGGAGCCAGGGGTGGTCATGGATGCTCCGTACAGGACAGCAGGTCGGTATGGATGGAACGTACACTGCGCGCCCCGACCCCCGCGACTTACGCTCGAAGAACCGCACATGCACGACCTCCAGAAGGGCACCCCCATGAGCACCGAGCAGACGCCGCGCGGACCGGTCGACTCCTCCCGCATCCCGCGCTACGCGGGCCCGGCCACCTTCGCCCGGCTGCCCCGCCTGGACGAGGTCGGCTCGGCGGACGTCGCCGTCGTCGGCGTGCCCTTCGACTCCGGCGTGTCCTACCGCCCCGGCGCCCGCTTCGGCGGCAACGCCATCCGCGAGGCCTCCCGCCTGCTGCGCCCGTACAACCCGGCGCAGGACGCCTCCCCGTTCGCGCTCGCGCAGGTCGCCGACGCCGGTGACATCGCCGTGAACCCCTTCAACATCAACGAGGCCGTCGAGACGGTCGAGGCCGCCGCCGACGAGCTGCTGTCCGCCGGCTCCCGCCTGATGACCCTCGGTGGCGACCACACCATCGCCCTGCCCCTCCTCCGCTCGGTCGCGAAGAAGCACGGCCCGGTCGCCCTGCTGCACTTCGACGCGCACCTGGACACCTGGGACACGTACTTCGGCGCCGAGTACACGCACGGCACGCCGTTCCGCCGCGCCGTCGAGGAAGGCATCCTCGACACCGAGGCCCTCTCCCACGTCGGCACCCGCGGCCCGCTGTACGGCAAGCAGGACCTCGACGAGGACGCCAAGATGGGCTTCGGCATCGTGACCTCCGCCGACGTGTACCGTCGCGGCGCGGACGAGATCGCCGACCAGCTGCGCCAGCGCATCGGCGACCGCCCGCTGTACATCTCCATCGACATCGACGTGCTCGACCCGGCGCACGCGCCCGGCACGGGCACCCCCGAGGCGGGCGGCATGACCTCCCGCGAGCTGCTGGAGATCATCCGCGGGCTGTCCTCCTGCAACCTGGTCTCCGCCGACGTGGTCGAGGTCGCCCCGGCGTACGATCACGCCGAGATCACCTCGGTCGCGGCCTCCCACACCGCGTACGAGCTGACCACGATCATGAGCCGCCAGATCGCCGCGGCGAAGGGCAAGTGAGCCCCTCCCTCCCGGCGGGTCGGCAGCCAGCACTGCCCGGCACGTCAGCACGGAAGGCACGTACAGCGTGACGCACGACCACGACCTGGTCCTCCGCCCCACCGACGCCCAGCGGGCGGCGGCCCTCGCGCCGCCGCCCGGCCGGACGGGCGGGGACCTGGTCGTGGAGACGCTGCGCGGGCTCGGCGCGACCACCGTGTTCGGCCTGCCGGGGCAGCACGCCCTCGGGCTGTTCGACGCGGTGGGCCGCTCCGACCTGCGGCTGGTCACCCTCCGCGTCGAGAACAACGCCGGCTTCGCCGCCGACGCGTACGGCCGCATGACCGGCGAGGCGGTGCCCCTCCTCCTCTCCACCGGCCCGGGAGCCCTGACCGCCCTCCCCGCCCTGGCGGAGGCGGCCGCGGCCTCCTCTCCCGTCCTCGCGATCTCCTCCCAGGTCCCGACCGCGGGCCTGGGCGGCGGGCGCCGCGGCCACCTGCACGAGCTGCGCGACCAGGCCGCCTCCTTCCGGGACGTGGTCAAGTCCGTCCACCTCGCCCGCACCCCCTCCCAGATCCCGTCCGTCATCGCCGAGGCCTGGGAGTCGGCGCTGACCGCCCCGCACGGGCCGGTGTGGGTGGAGGTCCCGGAGGACGTCCTCCGCACCGAAACGTTCATCCCGCAGGTCACCGGGATGGACGCCACCCCGCACGAGCTCGCCCCGCGCCCCGAGCTGACCGCCCTCGCCGCGCACTGGCTGGAGAACGCCGAACGCCCCGTGATCATCGCGGGCGGCGGTGTCATCCGCTCGGACGCGGCAGGCAAACTGAAGCAGCTCGCCGAACGCCTCTCCGCCCCCGTGGTCACCACCTTCGGCGGCAAGGGCGCCTTCCCCTGGACCCACCCGCTCTCCCTCCAGTCCTGGCTGGAGGACCGCCACACGACCGACTTCCTGGAGGACGCCGACGTCCTCCTCGTCGTCGGCTCCGGCCTGGGCGAGCTGTCCTCGAACTACCACACGTTCCTGCCCGGCGGCCGGGTGATCCAGATCGAGGCGGACCTCGGCAAGCTGGAGTCCAACCACCCCGCGCTCGGCATCCACGCGGACGCCCGCCTCGCGCTCCAGGCCCTCCTCGAAACCGTGGCCGAACGCCCGGACCCCGCCGCCCCCGACCGCGTCCGCGCCGTCCTCTCCGCCGTCGCGGACCGCCTGGCCTCCCAGAACCTCACCCTGGAGCAAGGCCTGCTCACCTCGATCAGGTCGGCCCTCCCGCCCCGCTCCCCGTCGTTCTGGGACATGACGATCCTGGCCTACTGGGCGTGGTCGGCCTTCGACCCGAAGCACCCCAACACCATGCACTCCGCGCAGGGCGCGGGCGGCCTCGGCTACGCCTTCCCGGCCGCCCTCGGAGCCTGCCTGGCCGAGCCGGGCACCCCGGTCTTGGCCGTCTCCGGCGACGGCGGCGCGATGTACTCGATCGCCGAGCTGGCCACGGCCCGCCAGCACGACCTGGACGTCACCTGGCTGATCGTGGACGACGGCGGCTACGGCATCCTGCGCGAGTACATGACGGACGCCTTCGCCGGCCGTACGACCGGCACCGAACTGACCCGCCCGGACTTCACCGCCCTGGCCGCCTCCTTCGGCATCCCGGCGACCCTGACCTCCCCGGACGACCTCCGCGCGGACCTGGCGAAGGCCCTCGCCACCCCGGGCCCCTCGGTGGTGGTACTTCCGGCCACACTCCGCATGTTCGCCCCGACGCACGTTTAGGGCTCGCTCAGGGTCTCGCTAGGGTGGTGGCCTTGATCAGGTGGGCGGAGTGCGAGGGGGAGCGGTGTCGTTCGAGGAGGAGTGGGGCGGGCGCAAGCAGGCGGCCCCGGCCGAGGGCCCGTCGCCGCAGATGCGGCTGAACCAGCTCGCCGCCGACCCGGGTGGCGGCTCCGGGACGCCCAGCGGGTACGGGGTGCTGGCCACGGCCCCTCCCGAGAAGAAGAAGGCGGCCAACACCATCGAGAACGTCCTGCAGCCCGGCACGACGAAGGCCGCGGACGCCGCCGACGAGCCGACGAAGAACGCGGTCAAGGCCTTCACCGGCTGGGATACGGCGGCCGGTCTGACGAAGGCGCACACGCACTGGGACGACCAGGTCAAGCGCCTGATGGCACGGCTGGACTCGGAGAAGACGGCCCTGCGCGGGGCCTCGAACCTGTTCACCGGACAAGACCAGCTGACGGGCCGGAGCTTCCAGCCGGTGCAGTCCAAGGTCACGGGGCTCTAGGGGGAGACGGACGTGCCGAACTACGCCGAGATCATGCAGACGGACCTCTCCGCGCTCACGACGGCCGCCGACGGCTGGAAGGCCATGGCGACGCAGTTCAAGACCATGGAGGACGTCTACAAGGACGAGGTCCAGAAGGTCTCCGCCGGCAACGGCTGGCTGGGCACCAGCGCCACGACCGCCGCCAGCAACTCCTCCCTCACGCGCCAGGAGTACGCGTCGGCGCAGAAGGAGGCGCTGGCCATGGAGTCGCTGCTCCGTGACGCGCACGCCCGGTTCACGGACCTCAAGGGCAGGTTGGTGTCCGCCGTGTCGGACGCCAAGGGAGCCGGCATGAAGGTCTCGGACGCCGGCATCGCGAGCTTCGACTTCTCCAAGGTCGACGCCGGCACCGCGAACGCGGCGCGGCACGATCCCGACCTCCCGGAGATCGAGCGGGCCTGGACCCGCCGGATCGCGGACGGCGTCAAGGCGGTCACGGAGTTCGACGCGGACGTCAAGACCGCCCTGCTGAACGCGTCGGGCGTGGACGGCACGGCGATGTTCGGCTTCAACTCGAAGCCCGTCAACGACGTCGAGGCGGTGGAGGCGCTGGCCCTCACCCAGAAGATCCGTGACGGCAAGGCCTCTCCGGAGGAACTGCGGCACTACAACGAGGTCCTGAAGCAGAACTCCGGGGACAAGCACTTCAGCGAGGCGTACCTGAACGCGCTGGGGGCGAAGGACACCCTGCTGCTCGCCGACCAGATGAACCTGGCGTCGAACGACCGCGGCGCGTCGGCGGCCGACAGGAAGCTCTACGAATCGATCAACGCGGGCCTCGCCGGGACGATCGCCTCGGGCACCAAGGACCCGGACAGCTACGCGTACAAGCCCTTCGTGAACGGGCTCAAGGAGCAGGGCCCCGAGCTGGTCGCCAAGGGCCTGCGGCCGGCGTACGGCTACCAGGCGCTGGTCACCCTCATGGCGCACGGCGACGGCTACGGCAAGCAGTTCCTCAACGACGTCGGCGACGGCATGATCGCGGCCGAGAAGTCGAAGCCGCACATGTACGACCACGCCTGGGACTCCCAGCGCCCGAACCTGGTCTCCGACCCGCTGGACGGCCTGCTCGGCATCATGGCCAAGGACCCGGACTCGGCGACGTACTTCCTCGACCCCGAGGCGCCCGGCAACAAGAACGAGCACCTGAAGTACATGCTCACCGAGCGCGACATGCCGGACCCCTATTTCGCGACCAACGTCGGTCAGCCGATCGAGATGCGCGGCGACAAGACGGCGGGCCTCGGCGCGGCCCTCCAGGCGGCGGCGACCGGCCACACGGACGGCGAGAAGCTCGGCCCGCCCGGACCGCACACCGAGGGTCAGGCGCGCGTCATGCACGACGCCGTCCGCCTCCTCGACAGAGAGATGAGCGGCGACAAGTTCCCGAAGGAGCTGGAAGGCCTGCGCCAGCCGATGGCGAAGGCACTGGTCGACTACGTGGAAGACACCCACGACATCCTCGGCGGCCAGAACTCCGACCTGGGTGGCATCAGCGGCAGCGACTCGATCCACGGTTCGGGCGACAAGGCGCAGATCGCAGTCGGCCAGGGCAGCCTGGTCCGCGTGATGCGCGGCATCGCGGACGACGGCCCGAGCTACGCCCTGCTGGTCGAGGCGGAGCGCAATTACTCGGCGGAGCAGCTCACCGCTGCCGCCCCGTACAAGGGCGACCTGCACGGTGTGAGCGCGGACTGGGACAACAGGGCCCATGACATCGGCGTGGCGGCCGGCGCCCTCAACGGCATCGGGGCCGACGTCTACAAGGACAAGGAAGAGGACCGGATCAAGTGGGCGGAAGGCACTTCTGAGCACACGGCTGCCGTTGCGAACGGACTCATCGGCGAGATCCCGATCGCGGGCACGGTCGGAGGCTCGCTGATCGACTCGCTCAAGTACGAGTGGGTCGCCGGCGTCAAGGACGAGGCAGAGGAGCAGGGGAAGAAGGATTCCAGTGGCAATTACGGCAAGGGCATGCAGGCGACCAACGAAATGCTCGACGCATGGGCCAGGGATCGACAGATCGAGAAGGACCCCGCCTTCGACCATGCCAAGAACGGTGCAGGCACCGCGTACACGACTGGACGGGACGCCGCTCGTGCACACCTCCGGTCCTGATGTGCTCAAGACTCTCGGGCGGTCGACGGCTGCTCTCCTCTGTGTGCTGACACTGGCATCGTGCAACTCGGGCGACGCCGATGAGAAGGCGGCGGATCTGTGCGGGACCACGTCCTCCTCGGATGAGGCGGTCCTACTGCGGGAGGTCCTCCAGGCCGAGGGCTTCTCGACGAAGGTCTACAAGCCCACGGGCGAACTGGTGAAGAAGCTGGAGCGCGACCTGCGGTCGATGCGTCCCGAAAAGCAGACGTACTACCACCTCACGTGCTCGTTCCAGGCGGACACCGATACGCGTCTCGCCCGGGCGAGCTTCTCGTTCGCATGGGCGCCTCGAACCGCCCCTCAGCAGCCTTGGTTCACCGGCGATGTGTCGTACGACGTGAACGGTGCGCCTGGCGTGGCGGACCACACCAAGGCGCGGTTGCTTGTCCAGTGCGACAAGCCTGGTGACCTCGCGGCGCAGTCGCAGAAGGCGTACCTGTCCGCGGACGTTTATTACTCGTTCAAGGACTTCGAGCCCGCCGAGGGCCAAGCGGCAACGGACAGGAAGATGGCCCTCACCGCCCTCATGACCCGCCGCGTTACCGACGCGCTCGGCTGCGAGAACAAGCCCCTGGAGAAATCCCCGGTCGTGAAGCCGCTCCCTACCCCCTGACCGGGAACTCGGCCCAGACGGTCTTGCCGATGCCGTGCGCGCGGGGCGCTTGGCCCCACCGGTCCGCCACGGTCGCCACGACGGCGAGCCCGCGGCCGCCGTCGCTGTCCGGCCTGTGCGGCCCGGGTTCCAGGTCCACCCAGTCGCCGGCGTCGGCGACCTCGACCCGCAGGCACGCCCCGTCCCACACCGCCCGTACGCCGATCTCCCGGCCACGGGGCGCCCGCGCGTGCCGTACGGCGTTGGTGACGAGCTCCGACAGTGCCAGCTCCGCTACCTCCACGACCTGCGGGGCGACGCCCCACGAACGGGCTTGGGCCCGGAAGAACGCCCGCGCCCAGCCGGGCGTGCGCGGGCTTCGCGGCAGGAGCCAGCAGGCGTCGTCAGCAGGAGCCACTATGACCACCTCACCTATCTAGATAGGTGCCCAGTAAAGCGTCGGGGCGCCCACCGGTCCGTCCGTCCGACCGTAAGATGTCTAGATATGTTCGCGGATGCAGTGGTCGCGAACGGACAAACGCCCTTTCTTGCCAGGTGTCGCCCCCTAGGCTGTCCGGAGGTGATCAGGAGGTTCATATGCCGAGTGGCGGCGAGAAGCGGCAGCCCAAGTACCAGCGCATCGCCGCCGCGTTGAAGGACGCCATCGCGTCCGGCCGGTACGGCCCCGGCGACCGGCTGCCCGGCGAGAGCGACCTGATGGCCACGTACGGCGTGGCCAGGATGACCGCCCGCCAGGCGTTCGCCGCGCTCCAGGCCGAGGGGCTGGTCGAGGCGCGCAAGGGCGCCGGCGTGTTCGTCCGGGAGTTCAAGGTCGGCATCCGGCGCCGCGGGATCCAGCGGCTCGCCGTCGAGGTCTGGGGTGCGGGCGGCTCGATCTGGGCTGCCGACGGCACAGGGCACGACCTGGACGTGGAGTTCCTCGGCGTGTTCGAAGAACGTGCCCCGAGCGCGGCGGCCGCAGCCCTGAAGCTCCCCTCCGGATCGGCCGTCTGCGTGCGCCGCAGGAGGTTCCTCCTCGACGGCAGGCCGGTCATGGTCGCCACGTCCTACCTGGACGCCGCACTCACCGTCGGCACCCCCATCGCCGAGCCCGACACCGGCCCCGGCGGCATCTACGCCCGCCTCGCCGACCTCGGCCGCAAGCCGGTCCGGTTCCGGGAGGAGATCCGCTCGCGGATGCCCGCTCCCGAAGAGGCCGGAGCCCTCACCCTCGTGCCCGGAACGCCGGTCGTGCTGGTGCGCCGTACCGCCTTCACCGCCGACGGGCAGGTCGTGGAGGTGAACGAGATGGTCCTCGACTCCGCGGCCTACGTCCTGGAGTACGAGTTCGACGCGTGACGGCCCGGCGCAGGCGGACGCGTACGGATTGACCCCGCGCGCGAGCTACGCGCCCCCCTCAGGCGGCCTCGCCCTCCCGGGCCGTGAATGCGACCTGGGAGGTCTCCCCGACCAGGGTCAGCCGCAGCTCGTAGTCCATGGCCCGCGCCAGCCGCGCCAGCAGTGGAACCGTGGGCACGGTCCCGCCGAGTTCCAGCTCCGACACCTGCGGTTGCGTCATCCCCGCCCGCCGGGCCAGTTCGGTCTGCGAGATCCCCAGATCGCGCCGCCGGTCGAACACGGCCTGCCCCAGCTCGAAGGCGAGCCGGATCTCCTCCCGGTGGCGTGCGGCCTCGGGGGACTCGGCGACTCCCTGTGCCGCCTTGCGGTCCCTGGCGAGCTTCCACTGCGCGTGGCTGACCATGGCGATTCTCCGTTCTAGACGTCACGGGTATACACGTCGAGTGCCGGTCCGTGCTCGGCCTCGCACACCTTGCCGGCGTGTTCGGCCCGCTCGACCGCTGCGGCTATGGCGGTCCGGAGGACGCGGGAAGTCACCCCCATGGGTGGGACACCGCCCGGGGCGCCGTGCAGCCCCCGCTACCCCCAACGGCCGCGCCCCGCGTGCGTCCGAGGTGACATATCTGCACCTTCGAGATGTTGCGGCGGGATGAAATCCGCCGGTGGGGGCGTTGGGGGAGGCGGCAGCGACGGACGGACGGGGAGGCAGAACGTGGCGGCGGCGCACACAGCGACGGGGACGACGCAGACGGCCGGAGAGAGGCCTGACCAGAACGGGCAGCAGCCCGGCCGGGGCACCGGCTGGGCCAGGCGGCTGACGGCCTACACCTGGCGGTACAAGACCAATGTGCTGCTCGCCCTCGGTTCCTCCCTCGGCGGCATGGCCGTCATGGCCCTCGTCCCGCTCGTCACGAAGGTCATCATCGACGACGTCATCGGGGAGCAGAGCAAGCCCATGGCGCCGTGGGCCGGGCTGCTCATCGGCGCGGCGGTGCTCGTGTACGCGTTCACCTACGTGCGCCGCTACTACGGCGGCCGCCTCGCCCTCGACGTGCAGCACGACCTGCGCACGGACATGTACGGCACCATCGCCCGCCTCGACGGCCGCCGCCAGGACGAGCTGTCCACCGGCCAGGTCGTCGGCCGGGCCACCAGCGACCTCCAGCTGATCCAGGGCCTTCTCTTCATGCTGCCGATGACCATCGGCAACTTCCTCCTCTTCGGGATATCCCTGGCCGTCATGCTGTGGCTGTCGCCGCTGCTGACGCTCGTCGCGGTGCTCATGGCGCCCGCGCTGTGGTTCATCGCGGACCGCAGCCGCAAGAAGCTGTTCCCCGCCACCTGGTGGGCCCAGGGCCAGGCCGCCGCCGTCGCCTCCGTGGTCGACGGGGCCGTGACGGGCGTCCGCGTCGTCAAGGGCTTCGGCCAGGAGGAGCAGGAGACCGCCAAGCTGCGCGATGCCGGCCGCGGGCTCTTCGCGGGGCGGCTGCGGAGCATACGCCTGAACTCCCGCTACACCCCGGCCCTCCAGGCGGTCCCCGCGCTCGCCCAGGTCGCCATGCTGGCCCTCGGCGGCTGGCTGGCCACCAACGGCCAGATCACCCTCGGCACCTTCGTCGCCTTCTCCACCTACCTCGCCCAGCTCGTCGGCCCCGTCCGCATGCTCGCCATGGTCCTCACCGTCGGCCAGCAGGCCCGCGCCGGCGTGGAGCGGGTGTTCGAGCTGATCGACACCGAGCCCGCCATCCAGGAGGGCACGCGGGAGCTGCCCGCCGACGCCCCCGCCACCGTCGAGTTCGACGACGTCGTCTTCGGCTACGACCCCGGGCGGCCCGTCCTCGACGGCTTCTCCCTCACCGTCGCCGCGGGCGAGACCGTCGCCGTGGTCGGCGCCTCCGGGTCCGGCAAGTCGACCGTCTCCCTGCTCCTGCCCCGCTTCTACGACGCCGACCGCGGCACCGTCCGCGTCGGCGGACACGACGTCCGCGAGCTCACGTACGACTCGCTGCGCGCCGCGATCGGCCTCGTGCCGGAAGATTCGTTCCTCTTCTCCGACACCATCCGCGCCAACATCGCCTTCGGGCACCCGGACGCCACCGAGGAGCAGATCCGGGCCGCCGCCCGCGCCGCCCAGGCCGAGGACTTCATCGAGCGCCTGCCCGCCGGGTACGACACCAAGGTCGGCGAGCAGGGCCTGACCCTCTCCGGCGGTCAGCGCCAGCGCATCGCGCTCGCCCGCGCCATCCTCACCGACCCCCGGCTGCTGCTCCTCGACGACGCCACCTCGGCCGTCGACGCCCGCGTCGAGCACGAGATCCACGAAGCGCTGCGCGCCGTCATGGCGGGCCGCACCACCCTCCTCATCGCGCACCGCCGCTCCACGCTCGCGCTGGCCGACCGGATCGCCGTACTGGACCGCGGCCGGCTCGCCGACATCGGTACGCACGAGGAGCTGGAGCACCGCTCCGCGCTGTACCGGCGGCTGCTGACCGACGCGGACGCGCTCGGCGCCGCCTCGCCGCGCACCCCGGAAGCCACCCCGGCGTCCATGGACGAGTTCGAGCGGGACTTCGAGCAGGACATCGAGGTCGAGGCCGAGATAGACGCCGAGCCGGTCAACGCCAAGCGGCGCGTCGTCGACGGGATCACCCCCGAGCTGTGGCGCCGCCGCGAGGACAGCAAGACGGCCGCCGGGTCCCCCTCCGCGCCCGCCGCGGCCCCCGGCGCCGCCGGACCGCCGCACTCCATGGCCGGAGCCGTCGCCGGGGCGCCGGCCACGCCCGAGCTGCTCGCCAAGGTGGCGGCGCTGCCGCCCGCCGACGACGAGCCGGGCGTCGACGAGGACCGTGCCGCGGCCGCCGAGGACAGCTACAACCTGCGTCGCCTGCTGCGCGGCTTCTGGGCGCCGCTCGCCGTCAGTCTCGGCCTGGTCGCCGCCGATGCCGGCGCCGGCCTGCTGCTGCCCGTCCTGATCCGGCACGGCATCGACCAGGGCGTGGAGCAGGCCGCGCTCGGGGCCGTCTGGGCGGCGTCGCTGCTCGCCCTGGCGGTGGTGCTCGGCCAGTGGGCGGCCCAGTTCGCCGAGACCCGGATGACGGGCCGCACCGGCGAGCGCGTCCTCTACGCCCTCCGCGTGAAGATCTTCGCCCAGCTCCAGCGCCTCGGCCTCGACTACTACGAGCGCGAGCTGACCGGCAAGATCATGACCCGGATGACCACCGACGTCGACTCCCTGTCGACGTTCCTGCAGACGGGCCTGGTCACCGCCGTCGTCTCCGTTTTCACCTTCTTCGGGATCCTCGTCGCCCTGCTCGTCCTCGACGTCGAGCTCGCGCTGATCGTCTTCGCCACCCTGCCGGTGCTGGTCGTCGGCACGATCGTGTTCCGTCGCAAGTCGGTCGCCGCGTACGAGCTCGCCCGCGACCGCGTCAGCCTGGTCAACGCCGACCTCCAGGAGTCCGTCTCCGGGCTCCGCATCGTGCAGGCCTTCCGCCGCCAGGGCTCCGGAGCCGTACGCTTCGCGGAGCGCAGCGCCTCGTACCGCGAGGCGCGGGTGCGTGGCCAGTGGCTGATATCCGTCTACTTCCCGTTCGTGCAGCTGCTGTCCTCGGGCGCGGCGGCGGCCGTGCTGATCGTCGGTGCGGGCCGGGTCGAGGCGGGCACGCTGACCACCGGCGCGCTGGTGGCGTACCTGCTGTACATCGACCTGTTCTTCGCGCCCGTCCAGCAGCTCTCGCAGGTCTTCGACGGCTACCAGCAGGCGACGGTCTCCCTCGGCCGGATCCAGCAGCTGCTGCGCGAGCCGACCACCACGCCGCTGCCCGCCGACCCGCGCGAAGTGCGGGAGCTGCGGGGCGAGATCGCCTTCGAGGACGTGCACTTCGCGTACGGCAGCGCCGAGGAGCGCGGCGAGAAGGGCAGCGAGGCCCTGGCCGGAATCAGCCTGCGGATACCGGCGGGCCAGACCGTCGCGTTCGTCGGCGAGACCGGCGCCGGCAAGTCCACGCTGGTGAAGCTGGTGGCCCGGTTCTACGACCCGACCGGTGGCCGGGTCACCGCCGACGGCACCGACGTGCGGGAGCTCGACCTGACGGCGTTCCGCCGCCGGCTCGGGGTGGTCCCGCAGGAGCCGTACCTGTTCGCCGGGACGGTGCGCGACGCGATCGCGTACGGGCGGCCCGACGCGAGCGACGCGGAGGTCGAGGCGGCCGCCCGCGCGGTCGGCGCCCACGACATGATCGCCACGTTCGACGGCGGCTACCTGCACACCGTCGCCGAACGCGGCCGCAACCTCTCGGCCGGCCAGCGCCAGCTGATCGCCCTGGCCCGCGCGGAACTCGTCGACCCGGACGTGCTGCTGCTCGACGAGGCCACGGCCGCTCTCGACCTGGCCACCGAGGCCCAGGTCAACCAGGCCACGGACCGGCTCGCCGGCAAGCGCACCACCCTCGTGGTGGCACACCGGCTGACCACGGCCGCGCGCGCCGACCGGGTCGTGGTCATGGACCGCGGCCGGGTGGTGGAGGACGGCACCCACGCCGAGCTCCTCGCCCGCGGCGGCCGGTACGCCGTCCTGTGGCGGACGTTCCTCGGCGAGGACGAGCGCACCGCGGCCTGAGCGACCGTGGGGCGGCGCCCGCCTTCCGCCTTCTCAGGTCCCCCGGATCCTGCCGTGCAACCTTCCGGGGGGCCTGCGCGTCGTACGGACGTACGTATGACGCACATAAGTACGCGCAATTGACCGGGGGGCACTGTGGTGCGCAGGGGGAAGAAGGGCGGCCGGGGAGTCGTCCGTGCGGGGGTGCCGGCGGCGGTGCTCGCGCTCTGTCTGGGGGGACTGCTGGTGGCGCCGCCGGCCCGGGCCGCCGAGGGCGGTTGCGGCGGACAGCTCGTCAAGACGCTGTCGTTTCCCGCGGGGGAGGTGCACATCTTCAAGACCCGCACCCAGGCGTGCGCCGTGGCCCTCGCGCGGGATCCCGGTGAGCGCCGGCCGATGGCGGTGAGCGTCCAGCCGCGGGGCGGGGTCCCGGTCCGCGATCTCGGGCAATTCACCCGATATGCCGGACCTGTCACCGTCGGCGCGATCAACCGCTGCGTGTATGTAAAGGGAAGCATCGGGGGTGGGTCCACCGAATCCGGCTGGATCCTGTGCTGAACGTACGTCCCAACTGGGTCTGGTCAGCTGCGTGTTGACCCCGCTAGGTTCACCTGCGACCGCAGTGAACTCAAGGGGAGGGTGAATGCGCAAGACGCTTGGCCGGCTGCTGCCGCTCGCCGTGCTGATCGGCACCATGGGCACGGCCGGCTTCACGGCTCAGGCGGCCACCGCCGCAGAGCCGGCCGCCGCAGCGCCGGCCATCGCCGGACAGGCCGCCGCCACGGACATCAAGGACCAGATCCTGGCGATTCCGGGCATGAGCCTGATCGAGGAGAAGCCGTACTCCGGCTACCGCTTCTTCGTACTGAACTACGAGCAGCCGATCGACCACCGGCAGCCGGGGAAGGGCACCTTCAAGCAGCGCATCACCCTGCTGCACAAGGACGTCTCGCGGCCCACGGTGTTCTACACCTCCGGCTACAACGTCAACACCAACCCGCGCCGCGCCGAGCCGACGACGATCGTCGACGGCAACCAGGTGTCGATGGAGTATCGCTTCTTCAACCCGTCCCGCCCCGACCCGGCGGACTGGTCGAAGCTGGACATCTGGCAGGCGGCCAGCGACCAGCACCGCATCTTCACCGCGCTGAAGAAGCTCTACCCGAAGAACTGGCTCGCCACCGGCGCCAGCAAGGGCGGCATGACCGCGACGTACTACGAGCGCTTCTACCCGCGCGACATGGACGGCATCGTCGCGTACGTCGCGCCCAACGACGTCGTCAACAAGGAGGACTCGGCCTACGACCGGTTCTTCGCCAAGGTCGGCACCAAGGAGTGCCGCGACAAGCTGAACGCCGTCCAGCGCGAGGCGCTCGTGCGCCGCGAGCCGCTGGAGGCCAAGTACGCGGCCGCCGCCGCCGAGAACGGCTGGACCTTCAACACCGTCGGCACCCTCGACAAGGCCTACGAGGCCGTCGTCCTCGACTACGTGTGGGCGTTCTGGCAGTACAGCCTGCTGTCCGACTGCGGCAACATCCCCGCCGACGCCAAGGCCGCGAGCGACCAACAGATCTGGGACTCGATCGACGCGATCTCCGGTTTCTCGGCCTACTCCGACCAGGGCCTGGAGACGTACACGCCGTACTACTACCAGGCCGGTACGCAGCTCGGGTCGCCGGACATCAAGCAGCCGCACCTCAAGGGGCTCAGCCGGTACGGCTACCAGCCGCCGCGCAACTTCGTGCCGCGCGACATCCCGATGGCCTTCCAGCCGGGTGCCATGGCGGACATCGACAACTGGGTGAAGAACAACGCCCACCAGATGCTCTTCGTCTACGGGCAGAACGACCCGTGGGGCGCAGAACCGTTCCGCCTCGGCTACGGGGTCCACGACAGCTACGTGATGACCGCGCCCGGCGCCAACCACGGGGCCAACGTCTCCAAGCTCCAGGAGGGCGAGAAGGCGCTGGCCACGCAGCGGATCCTGCAGTGGGCCGGGGTCGCCCCGACCGCCGCCGCCCTCGACGCGGGCCGGGCGACGCCGCTGGCGAAGCCGGACGCCCAGCTCGACCAGCAGGACCTGGAGCGCGAGCCGCAGCTGCGGCCGTAGCGACCGCGGCCACGGGCCGGCGTACGGGATCAGCCGTACGCCAGCCCGTGGCCCAGCGGATAGCGGCCCGGCACCGGGACCGGCAGCCGGCCCGCCGGCCGGGCCGCACCGGTGATCACCCGGGCCGCCGCCCGCATCTCCACGTCCGACCAGGTGTACGTGGCCAGCTCGGCCGCACACCCCGGCAGCCGCGCCGGGTCGTACGGGTTGCGCAGCGCCACGACGACCACCGGCACCCCGGTCGCCACCAGGTCCGCCACCAGCGTGCGCTGCGGGCTGTCCCCCTCCGGCACGTTGTACGTGCACACCAGCACCGCCGCGTTGCCCGGAGCCGCCGCCACCGCCCGACCGGACGGCACGGCCGTCGCCCGGCAGCCGAGAGCGGTCAGCTCCTTCGCCAGCACCACCGTCGGGGGGCCCGTCGTACCGCTGGGGGAGGCCGGGTCGGTCCCGGTGACCAGCAGCGCGGGCGCGGCCGACGGGTCCAACGGCAGCAGCTTCACGGGATTGGCCAGCAGGGTCGTCGTACCCGCCGCGATCTCGTCGGCGGCGGTCAGGTGAGCCGTCGTGCCCACGGCCCCGTCCACCTGCGCCGCCGTGGTCTGCGGCCGGTCGAACAGGCCCCGGCGCGCCTTGAGTTCCAGGATCCGCAGCACCGATTCGGCGATCCGGGTCTGCGTCAGCTCGCCCGACTCCACCGCGGCGACCACACTACGGAACGCGAGCCCCAGGTCCGGCGGGTTCAGCAGCTGGTCGCAGCCCGCCTTCAGGGCGAGCACCGGCACCCGGTCGTCCCCGTACTTCTGGCGGACGCCGGCCATGTCGAGGGCATCGGTGACCACCACCCCGCGGAAGCCGAGGCGCTCGCGCAGGATGCCCGTGACGATCGGCCGCGAGAGGGTCGCCGGGTCCCCCGAGGGATCGAGCGCGGGGAAGACGATGTGCGCCGTCATCACGGCGTCCACGCCCGCCTCCACCGCCGCCCGGAACGGCGGCTCGTCCAGCTCCTCCCACCGGGCCCGGCTGTGCGTCATCACCGGCAGCCCGACATGGCTGTCGGTCTCGGTGTCGCCGTGGCCGGGGAAGTGCTTGGCCGTCGCGGCCACCCCCGAGCCCTGGTAGCCGCGCACCTGGGCGGCGACGAGCGCGGACACGGCCTTCGGGTCGGAGCCGAAGGACCGGACCCCGATCACCGGGTTGGCCGGGTTCACGTTCACGTCGGCCACCGGCGCGTAGTCCTGCCGGATGCCCATCGCGGCCAGCTCGGCGCCCGCGATGCGCGCCGCCCGGCGGGCCTCTGCGGTGGCCGACGCCTTGCCGCCGCGCGCGCCCAGGGCCATCGCCCCGGGCAGCAGGGTCGCGGGCTTGCCGACCCGGGCCACCGCGCCGTGCTCCTGGTCGATGGAGAGCATCAGCGGGATCCCGGCCCCCGTGGCCGCGGCCGCCTGCTGGAGGCCGGCCGACAGGTCCGCGATCTGCTGCGGCTTGCGGGTGTTGCCGGCCCAGGAGAACAGGACGACCCCGCCGAGGTGGTAGCGGGAGATCAGCTCCGCGGCGGTGCGCACCCCGAAGTGCGACAGGTTCTTCTCGGCGTCGGCCGGGTCGGGTTCGGTCGCCGAATGCCCGTAGGCCCGGGACACGAAGAGCTGCCCGACCTGCTCGGTCAGGCTCATCCCGGCCACCGCGCGGCGCAGTTCGGCCCGGTCGGGGGCGGGGCCGGGGGCCCGGTCGCCGGGGCGCGCGTCCCCGCGCCGGGCGCCCCCGGAGCCGCCGGGGGAGCCCGGGGGGCCGGGGGGACCGGAGGGGGCGGTGGCGTCGGAGGAGCCGCCCAGGGCGTAGGAGACCGCCCCGGTGGCTGCGGCGGCGGCCACGGCCGCCGCGGTGAGCAGGGACCGGCGGGAGGCGTGGTTCGGCACGCGCCGGACCCTACTGCGGGACGGCGCTCCCGCCGTCGAGGACACGTCCGGGGTCCCCCGGACGGACTGCGGTCCCGGCCCAGTGCTCCTGGAGGGTGCGTACGGCCTCGGTGATCGCCGGCCGGCGGGCCGCACCGGTCCGCCACAGGGCGTACAGCCTGCGTACGGGGCCCGGTTCGAGCGGCACGGCCACCGCGCCGGGTGGCAGCGCGCCGGTGCCCAGCCGGGGGACGACGGCCACACCGAGCCCGGCTGCGACCAGGGCGACGATCGTGTGGTTCTCCTCGGCCACATGGGCGATGCCGGGCTCGAAGCCGGCCGTGCGCAGCGTCCGTACCAGCCAGTCGTGGCAGACCCGGCCGGGCGGCTGGCACACCCACCGCTGGCCGCCGAGGTCCGACCGGCGGATGACGTCCCGCATGGTGAACGGGTGCCCCTCGGGTACCACCAGGTCGCACCGGTCGTCCCCGATCACGGCCTGCTCGACGCCGTCGGGGGCGGGCAGCGGGGCGATGTCCCAGTCGTGCGCCACCGCCAGGTCGCTGACGCCCCGGGCGACGAGGTCCACCGACAGATGGGGGTCCACCTCCGTGAGGCGTACGTCCAGGGCGGGATGACGGCGCGCCAGGTCCGCCAGCACACCGGGCAGCAGGCCGCGCGCCGCCGAGGCGAACGCCGCCACGGTCAGCAGTCCGCTCGGCTGCCCGCGGCGCTCCTCCAGGGTGGTCTCGGCCCGCTCCACGATCGCCAGCAGCTCGCGGGCGGTGCGGGCCAGGTGCCAGGCCTCCTCGGTCAGCGCGACCCCGCGCCCGCGCCGCTCCAGCAGCGTGGTGCGGGTCTCGCGTTCCAGCTTGGCGATCTGCTGGGAGACGGCCGAGGGGGTGTATCCGAGGGCGGCCGCCGCGCCCGCGACCGAGCCGTGGACGGAGACGGCGTGCAGGGCGCGCAGCCGGGACAGGTCGAGCATGCCCCAACCGTAAGCAATGCTTCATCCATCCCGGAAGAGATCCGCGCTGGTGCTACATGGTCGCGGCGCCGATGCTCGGACCATGCGTCCTGTTCACACGGCCCTCGCCGTACTCGTCGCCGCCGTCTGGGGATTCAACTTCGTCGTCATCCAGATCGGGCTCGGCCACTTCCCCCCGCTGCTGCTGTCCGCCCTGCGCTTCCTCGCCGCCGCGCTGCCCGCCGTGTTCTTCGTCGGCCGGCCGAAGGTCGCGTGGAAGTGGGTCCTCGGCGTCGGAACCGCCCTCGGCATCGCCAAGTTCGGCCTGCTCTTCACGGGGATGGCCGCCGGCATGCCGGCCGGGCTGTCCTCCCTCGTCCTCCAGGTCCAGGCCGTCTTCACCGCCGTCCTCGCGGCCGCCGTGCTGCGGGAGCGGCCCGGCCGGGTCCGGCTGGCCGGCATGGCCGTCGCGCTCGTCGGGATCGTCGTGGCCGCCGTCGACCAGGGCGCCTCCGGGCCGGTGCTCGGATTCACCCTGGTCGTCGCGGCCGCCGCCTGCTGGGGCGTGTCCAACGTGCTGACCCGCAAGGCGGCCCCGCCCGACGCGCTGAACTTCATGGTCTGGGTGTGCACCGTGCCCGTGCTTCCGCTGTTCGGGCTGTCGCTGCTGCTGGAGGGGCCCGAGCGGGACCTGGCCGCGCTGCGGGCCCTGGACTGGTCCGGGGTGGGCGTCATCGCGTACGTCGCCTGGATCTCCACCGTGTTCGGCTTCGGCGCCTGGGGGTACCTGCTGCGGCGCTACCCGGCCTCGGCCGTCGCGCCGTTCTCGCTGCTCGTGCCGGTGTTCGGGATGTCCTCGGCGGCGCTGGTGCTGGGCGAGGGCGTGTCGGGGCTGCGGTGGGTCGCGGCGGCGCTGCTGGTGGGCGGGGTCGCGCTGACCTCGCTGGCACCGGCGCGGCCGCGGACGACTGCGGCGTCCCCGCCGGTCAGTGCGGGGAGTCGTCCTGCAGGGGCAGTCGCCAGTCCTGCCCCGTGAGGGTGACGCCGTACGAGCGGTGCGGCCGCTCCGCGACCAGGGTGAAGCCGGCGCGCTGGTACAGGGCGCGGGCCGAGGCCAGCACGTCGTTGGTCCACAGGACGAGTTCGCGGTAGCCGGCCGAGCGGGCGAACTCCACGACGGTGTCGACGAGCAGGCTCCCGATGCCGTGCCCGCGGCCCTCCGGCTCCACCAGCAGCAGCCGCAGTCGGGCCGTGCCGGGCGATCCGTCCTCGCGGACGCACATCACCGAGCCGACCGGCCGGCCCTCCAGCTCGGCGATCCAGACGCGCTCCAGGTGCGGGTCGTGGTCCTCGGCGAAGTCCGCGACGATACGGGCGACCAGGGCCTCGAAGTCCGTGTTCCAGCCGTACTCGGCGGCGTAGAGCGCGCCGTGCCGCTGCACGATCCAGCCCAGCTCGCCGGGTTCCGGATCCCGCAGCCGTACCTGTCCGCCGGAGGTGTCCATGGCGCCCGAGGATAGCGCGCGGCGGCCCGGACGAAACGCCCGGTTCGCGGCGGCTTGCGGGCATTGGCGGGGCACCCGGGACCGACCCGAGGTAATGGAAACGTAAAGTTCCGATTCGGGGTGCAACCCCCGGCCGTGCAGGCGGGTCGTACGGTGCGTCGGCACTTCCGGGGAGGGATCTGGGGGGATCGGGAAGTCCGACGAGGGAGGGGTAACCGTGAGGGGGTCCGGCCGGGGAGGTCGGGCCCCCTTCTGGTGGGTGCGGCACGTTTTCCACAGGTCTGCCGGGCTGTCCGAGCCGGACGGTAACTTCGTGCCATGGCAACCAACGGGACGGTGCAACTGGCGGTGGTCGAGGGGGTGCTCGAACGCATCACCTACGCCAACGAGGACAACGGCTACACGGTCGCCCGGGTCGACACCGGCCGGGGCAGCGGCGACCTGCTCACGGTCGTGGGCTCGCTGCTCGGGGCCCAGCCCGGCGAATCGCTGCGCATGGAGGGCCGCTGGGGCTCCCACCCCCAGTACGGCCGGCAGTTCACGGTGGAGAACTACCGGACCGTCCTCCCGGCCACCATCCAGGGCATACGCCGCTACCTCGGATCCGGCCTGATCAAGGGCATCGGCCCGAGGATCGCCGACCGCATCGTCGAGCACTTCGGCACCGACACCCTCGACGTCATCGAGAGCGAGCCGAAGCGGCTCGTCGAGGTGCCCGGCCTGGGACCCAAGCGGACCAAGTTGATCGGCGCCGCCTGGGAGGAGCAGAAGGCCATCAAGGAGGTCATGGTCTTCCTCCAGGGCGTCGGCGTCTCCACCTCCATCGCGGTCCGCATCTACAAGAAGTACGCCGACGCCTCCATCTCGGTGGTGAAGAACCAGCCCTACCGGCTCGCCGCCGACGTGTGGGGCATCGGCTTCCTCACCGCGGACCGGATCGCGCAGGCCGTCGGCATCCCGCACGACAGCCCGGACCGGGTCAAGGCAGGCCTCCAGTACGCCCTGTCCCAGTCGACCGACCAGGGCCACTGCTTCCTTCCCGAGGAGCGGCTCATCGCCGACGGGGTCAAGATGCTCCAGGTCGACACCGGGCTGGTCATCGAGTGCCTCGCCGAGCTCGCCGCCGACCCGGAAGGAGTCGTACGGGAGGCCGTGCCCGACCCGGAGGGCGGACCGGACCTGACCGCCGTGTACCTGGTGCCCTTCCACCGGGCGGAGCTGTCGCTGGTGGGGCAGCTGCGCCGGCTGCTGAAGGCCGAGGACGACCGGATGGGCTCCTTCCGGGAGGTGGACTGGGACAAGGCCCTCGGCTGGCTGGCCGGGCGCACCGGGGCCGATCTGGCGCCCGAGCAGCGCGACGCCGTCAAGCTGGCGCTGACCCGGAAGGTCGCCGTCCTCACCGGCGGGCCCGGCTGCGGCAAGTCCTTCACCGTGCGCTCGATCGTGGAGCTGGCCCGGGCCAAGAAGGCGAAGGTCGTGCTCGCCGCGCCCACCGGTCGGGCCGCGAAGCGGCTGTCGGAGTTGACCGGGGCCGAGGCCTCCACCGTGCACCGGCTGCTGGAGCTCAAACCGGGCGGGGACGCCGCGTACGACCGGGACCGGCCGCTCGACGCCGACCTGGTCGTGGTCGACGAGGCTTCGATGCTGGACCTGTTGCTGGCGAACAAACTGGTCAAGGCGGTGGCTCCGGGCGCCCACCTGTTGCTGGTCGGGGACGTGGACCAGCTGCCCTCGGTCGGCGCCGGGGAGGTGCTGCGCGACCTGCTGGTGGACGGCAGCCCGGTCCCCGCGGTCCGTCTGACCAGGATCTTCCGCCAGGCCCAGCAGTCGGGCGTGGTCACCAACGCCCACCGGATCAACACCGGCCTGCCGCCCCTGACCGACGGACTGCCCGACTTCTTCCTCTTCGCCGAGGAGGACGGCGAGGAGGCCGGCCGGCTCGCTGTGGACGTGGCCGCCCGCCGCGTACCGACCCGGTTCGGCCTCGATCCGCGCCGCGACGTGCAGGTGCTCGCGCCCATGCACCGCGGCCCGGCCGGTGCGGGGAACCTCAACGCTCTGCTCCAGCAGGCCATCACGCCGGCCCGGCCGGACCTTCCCGAAAAGCGGTTCGGCGGCCGGGTCTTCCGGGTCGGCGACAAGGTCACCCAGATCCGGAACAACTACGAGAAGGGCGCGAACGGCGTCTTCAACGGCACGGTCGGCGTGGTCACCGCCCTCGACCTGGTCGAGCAGCGCTTGACGGTGCGGACGGAGGAAGATGAGGAGGTCGGGTACGAGTTCTCCGAGCTGGACGAACTGGCGCACGCGTACGCCGTGACCATCCACCGGTCCCAGGGAAGCGAGTACCCGGCGGTCGTGATCCCTGTCACCACCGGAGCTTGGATGATGCTCCAGCGCAACCTGCTCTACACGGCGGTGACGAGGGCGAAGAAGCTGGTCGTCCTGGTCGGGTCCCGCAAAGCCCTGGCCCAGGCGGTGCGTACGGTTTCCGCAGGCAGGAGGTTCACTGCGGTCGCCCCTAGGCTGTCCGGCCGCATACCGGCGGGAAACATCACCTAGGGTTTCCGCATTTGGCGCGGAGGGGGCAGGATAAGCAGGTTGACGGCACTCAGTGCCGCCAAAATGCCTAAGGCCGACCCCGAGTGCACTCTCCTGCGCCAAATGGGGGAAGGTAGAGGAAGTCAGGGCACCTCGAAGAAGAGGCACTACGTCGGTGAGGGATGACGTGAGCGACAACTCTGTAGTACTCCGGTACGCGGACGGTGAATACACCTACCCGGTGGTCGAAAGCACCGTCGGTGACCAGGGCTTCGACATCTCGAAGCTGAGGGCCCAGACCGGGCTCGTCACCTTGGACAGCGGCTACGGCAACACGGCCGCCTACAAGTCCGCGATCACCTACCTCGACGGTGAGCAGGGCATCCTGCGCTACCGCGGCTACCCGATCGAGCAGCTGGCGGAGCGCTCGACCTTCATCGAGGTCGCGTACCTGCTCATCAACGGCGAGCTGCCGACCGTCGACCAGCTCGCGTCGTTCCGCAACGAGATCACCCAGCACACCCTGCTGCACGAGGACGTCAAGCGGTTCTACGACGGCTTCCCGCGCGACGCCCACCCGATGGCCATGCTGTCCTCCGTGGTCAGCGCGCTGTCGACGTTCTACCAGGACAGCCACAACCCGTTCGACGAGAAGCAGCGCCACCTCTCGACGATCCGCCTGCTGGCCAAGCTGCCGACGATCGCGGCCTACGCGTACAAGAAGTCGGTCGGCCACCCGGTCGTCTACCCGCGCAACGACCTCGGCTACGTCGAGAACTTCCTGCGCATGACCTTCTCCGTGCCGGCCCAGGAGTACGAGCTCGACCCGGTCGTGGTCTCCGCGCTCGACAAGCTGCTGATCCTGCACGCGGACCACGAGCAGAACTGCTCCACGTCCACGGTCCGCCTGGTCGGCTCCTCGCAGGCGAACATGTTCGCCTCGATCTCCGCCGGCATCTCGGCCCTGTGGGGCCCGCTGCACGGTGGCGCCAACCAGTCCGTGCTGGAGATGCTCGAGGGCATCCAGCGCAACGGCGGCGACGTGGACTCCTTCATCAACAAGGTGAAGAACAAGGAGGACGGCGTCCGCCTCATGGGCTTCGGCCACCGCGTCTACAAGAGCTTCGACCCTCGCGCGAAGATCATCAAGGCTGCGGCGCACGATGTCCTCTCGGCCCTCGGCAAGTCCGACGAGCTGCTCGACATCGCCCTGAAGCTCGAGGAACACGCGCTCTCCGACGACTACTTCGTCCAGCGCAACCTGTACCCGAACGTGGACTTCTACACGGGTCTGATCTACCGCGCCATGGGCTTCCCGACCGAGATGTTCACCGTGCTCTTCGCGCTCGGCCGCCTGCCCGGTTGGATCGCCCAGTGGCACGAGATGATCAAGGAGCCGGGTTCCCGCATCGGCCGCCCGCGCCAGATCTACACCGGTGTCGTCGAGCGCGACTTCGTGCCGGTCGAGGCCCGCTGACCCCAGCGGTCCCGAGCCCACGGGCCGGCCGTACGCGGCTGGCCCGGCCCCGGAGCAGCGAAAAGCGCCCCGCCGTCGATCCCCCCCCCCCGGCATCGGCCGCGGGGGGATTTATTAAAAACCCACACAGATAAACACCAAGATCTGGAACGGGGGGGTGTGGGTTGTGGGGGGGGTGGC